>JAOUHG010000003.1 GCA_029865265.1 Candidatus Krumholzibacteriia bacterium
AGTCGATGACCTTCGCGCCCTTCGGCACCTCCACCGACGCACCCACAGCCGTGATGCGGTTCCTGTCCACCACGATGGTTCCCTTCTCGATCACCTCGTCGCCCTTCATGGTGATGATGCGTGCATTGGTCAGCGCAACCACCCCGGTGGGCACGTCGGCGTCGAGCACCAGGCCCACGTCGATGCCGGTGGTGTCGGGCGGCGCAATGGAATCCGGCGCCCCGGGCACGAACGCGAAGCTCTCGGCGATGGCGCGGGTGAAGTACTGCGGCCCGATGGTCCAGTGCAGTTTGCTGCTGTCGGACGACCAGTGCAGGTAACTCCCCGCGTCGCGGGTGACCCGCTTGATGGGGATCGCCTTCTCCTTGCCGGAGAGGTCGACTTCCTTGCCCGTCTTCGGGAAGGGGATGACGTAGGCCTGGAAGAGCTCGGTGAACGCCAGCCACTCCTCGTCCGGGCTGGGCAAGTACTGGTTGGCGTACTTGGACGAGAACAACGTGCGCTCGTCGCCGCCGTCCAGGCGCACGCTCTTGTACGCGCTCTTGTTGTCGTCGATGCCTTCCATGAAGTACACGCGCTTGCCGTCACGGCTGAAGCGCGGGCTCTCGCCGCTCTCGCGGATCAGGGTGGCCTCGCCGCCCTCGGCGGGCATCCAGTACAACCCCGGGTCGGTGCCGTGGGTGAAGCCGAGGATCGCGTTGCCACGCCCGCGGTCGAACACGATCTTCGTCCCGTCGGGCGAGTAGCGCGGCGTGTAGTAGAAACCCGGGCGCGTGGTGAGCGTCTTCATGCCGCCGCCGTCGAGCTTCACGCGGTTGATGGAACCGGCGCGGTCGTTGCTCCAGGTCGTATAGACGATCCACTTCGCGTCGGCGCTGAACGACGGGTAATACTCCCAGCGTTCGTCCTTCGTAATCCGCACCGGCTTCCCATCCGGGAGCCTCTTCTTCCAGATGTGCCCCACCGCGCTGAACACGAACCATCTGCCGTCGGGCGAGGTGTCGCCGTGGCGCAGCATCTTCGCCTCGAAGGTCGCCGGGCTCACGTCCTGTTTGAAACGGAGCGCGTCGTTCACCATCTGCGTCGCGTGCACCTGAAAGGGGATGTTGACCGCCTTGCGCGTTGCGATGTCCACGCGGTGGATCCTGCCCTTGGCCCAGATGACGATGGACGTGCCGTCCGGCATCCACTGGAAGTTGGGATACACCCCGAAGGTGGCCCAGGTTTCCATCTGATCGTGGCTCAGGCCGTCCCACACCGGGTACTGGGCGCCGGAGGCGAGGTCGTGGGTGTAGAGCACGGTCTTCGTGCGCACGCGGTGCACGTAGGCAATGGTCTTTCCGTCCGGAGAGACCTGCGGGCGCACGGCGCCGCCGGGGCCGGCGACGATGTTCTTGATCTCGCCGCTCTCGCGGTCGACCCGGCGGATCACGTAGATGTCGCCGTTGGGGTCCTTGTTGTACTGGAAGTACGGACCGGGGCTCGTGTCCTCGCTGAAGTAGACGTAGCGCCCGTCCGGCGACACCCACGGTTCGCCCACGTCCTGCTGGTCGTTGCGGCGCTTGGTGATCTGCAACCCCTCGCCGCCACTCTCGTGGTACAGCCACATCTCGCCCGCACCCAGCGAACGCGTGCTGGTGAAGTGCTTCTTGGCCACGATGTAGTTGCCGTCCGGCGTCCACACGCCGTTGTTTACCAGGCGGAAGTCTTCCTTCGTCACCTGGCGCGGCTCCGAGCCGTCCCGGTTCATGATCCACACGTTGTCGGCGCCATCCTTGTCGGAGGTGTAACAGATGCGCGTGCCGTCGGGCGAGAAGCGCGGCTGCACTTCATAGGCGGGCCCGCCGCGCAGCAGCGTGGCCTTGCCCCCGGAGAGCGGCATGATGTAGATGTCGCCCAGCAGGTCGAAGGCGATCTGCTTCCCGTCCGGGCTCACGTCGAGGTTCATCCAGGTGCCTTCGTCGGTGTCGAACTCGACCGTCTTCGTCGGTCCGAGGGGCGCTTCCACGTCCCACTTCTTCTTGTCGTCGGACTTTGAGTCGGCCGCGTGGGCAACGCCAGCGCTGAGCAGGGCGAGCGCGCAGATCGCGCAAATGATCCTGGCGAACATCGATGGCTCCTTGGGTTTGATCCGGGGTTCGGGGAATCCCGGGAGTGTAGTGCAGGCGGACGCCGGTTTCAAACGCCATCGAAGCCGCGATTGCGGCCCCGGCCCGCCGAACCTATAATAGAAGGGTCGCATCCGGCCCTGGCCGGCTCCGGCGAGGGAAACCAACCATGCCATACCGCGTCTGCGCGTTTCTCCTCCTGCTCGTGGCGCTACCCGCCGCCGGGAGCCACGGGCAGTCCCGCGCACCCGTGAGCCCCGAGCTGCGCGCGACCATCGAACACGCCGCGCCCGCCGATCGTATTGCGGTGTGGGTGTTCCTCTCCGAGAAGGAAAGCGGCCGCCTCGACGAAGCCCGCCGGGCGCTGACACCACACGCCCGCGCCCGCCGCGCGCGCAACCGTGGCACCGCGAATCTCGTCGACGCACGCGACGTCCCCGTGAGCGACGCGTTCATCGACGGGCTGCGCGCCCAGGGAGCCCGCATCCGCCACGTGTCGCGCTGGCTCAACGCCGTTTCCATTGACGCCACCCCGGCGACACTCGAGCGCATCCAGGCGCTCCCCTACGCGCGGCGGCTCGACGTGGTCCGCGCGGGACGCGCACCGCTCCCCCAGCCCACCATCGAGTCACCCCCGCCGCGCTCCCGGGTGTCCACCGCGCTCGACTACGGCGCATCGGGGACCCAAATACAGATGATGGGGGTGGACGCGTTGCACGACCAGGGGCTCGACGGCAGCGGCATCTGGATAGCGATGTTCGACACCGGTTTCAACAACCTGGGCCACGACGCATTCCAGAATCTCGACGTCATGGTGACGCGCGACTTCGTCAACGGCGACAGTCTGGTCAGCGACCAGCCGGGACAGGCCGGCAGCGGCAACCACGGGTGCATGACCCTGAGCACCATCGGCGCCTACGCCCCGGGCAATCTCATCGGGCCCGCCTACGGCGCCACCTACATCCTCGCCAAGACCGAGAACACGGAGTGGGAGCGGCACATGGAAGAGGACGCGTGGGTGGCGGCGGCGGAGTGGGCCGACAGCATCGGCGCCGACATCATATCGAGTTCGCTGGGCTACTCCACCGGGTTCACCAACGGCGAGCCCAGCTACTCGTGGCAGGACATGAACGGCAACACCACCATCGTCACCCTGGGCGCCGACATCGCTGCCAGCCGCGGCATCCTGGTGGTAAACTCCGCGGGCAACGACGGCTTCGTTGCGCTCCCCGCCAACACGCTCATCGGCCCTTCCGACGGCGACAGTGTGCTGTGCGTGGGCGCGGTGGACGCGTTCGGATCGCGGGCGAGTTTCAGTTCGGTGGGGCCCACCTTCGACGGACGCATCAAGCCGGACGTGATGGCCATGGGGTTGAGCGTCACCGTGGCGAGCCCGTTCGACCCGACGAGCTACTTCGGAAACAGCGGGACATCGTTTTCGTGCCCGCTGGTGGCGGGAGCAGCCGCGCTGATCCTGCAGGCACGGCCCGCGGCGAGCAACCAGGCCATCATGGACGCCCTGCGCAGCACCGCGAGCCAGTCGGGAGCGCCCGGTCGCCTGATGGGATGGGGAATCATCGACGCGCCCGCGGCCGCCGACATCATCCCCACCGGCGTGGGGGATGCGCCCGCGCTCGCCGCGCGCGTGGCCATCCGCGCCGCGCGCCCCAACCCGTTCAATCCGGCCACGGTGATCGACTTCCAACTGTCCGCGCCGGGAAGGGTCTCGCTGTCGGTCTACGACGTTACCGGGCGCCTCGTCGACACGCTGCTCGACGATGCCTATCGCAGCGCCGGGGTCCACTCGGAGCGCTACCAGTCCTCGCGCGCAAGCGGGGTCTACTTCGTGAGGCTCACTGCCGGCGGCGAAACGGCCACGCGCAAGGTCGTACTGCTCAAGTAGCGCGCCTGTCAGGGGGTCGATTTCTTCTCGGGGCGAATCATGGCCAGCATCATCTTGAACTGCTCCACCGCCTTCACCGCGTGCGGCCGCCCGCCCGGCATGACGATGGCGTCCCCCGCCCGCAGACGGTGCGGCGTCCCCGCGATGGAGATCTCCACCTCGCCGTCGAGCACATGGACGAGTGCATCGTGCGGAACCGTGTGCTCGCTCAGTTCCTGCCCCGCGTCGAATGCGAAGAGGGTGACCGATCCGGCGGGCTGCTTGATCAGCGTCCGGCTCACCACCGCGCCGGCCTGGTACGCGACCAGTCCGGCGAGCGGACGCGCGTGGCCGTGAATGTCATCGTTCGTTTCCATGCGTCGATGATAGCGCGCGGGGCGTGCGCTGCGAAGCCGGAAAACCCGCGCCGGCACCCGCGGTCAGGACGGCGTGGTCATCAGCGCCGAATGCTCCAGTGGATTGAACGGATCGAAGATGGCGCCGCCCACGGCGAGCACACCCCGCTGCGGGATCCAGAAGTCGCCCAGACGTGCCTGCGGATTCACGGCTCCGGGCGGCCCGAACTCCTCCCCCGCCAGGGCCGCGCGGCTCCCGCCCACCGCCCACACGGTACGCGGACCGGCTATGAAGCGCTGGCGGCTGGGCACGCGACCGGTGAGCCGCACGCGCCCGGCACGCAGCATCACGCCCGCCACCCGCCCCATCGTGCTGAGAACCGCCCGGTTGCGCCACGCGCCGGGCGGCAGTGAGCGCGCCATCGCGTTGAGTGTCCGCGTGGCCGGCGTCGCCACCACCTGCACCTCCCAGTCGAGACGGGCGGCCGGCACCTCCACGGTGAACGCATATTCATCCCGCCACGACAGGTGGATGCCGGTCTCGACCGCCCGGGCACCCGCGGCGCAGAAATAACGCGCGCAGGAAATCGACGCCCCGACGTCCGCGTAGAACGTCCACGCGCCGGACGGCGCGCGGTGCCACACCGACGTGTAGCCGGGCCCCATCGACGACACCTGGAAGCGCCGCATTGCGAGCACGTGTCCGGAACGAAACGGCAGGCCCATGAGCCCGTAGCCGTTGAAGCGTTCGCCGCCGCCGGACGGCAGCGCGGCCGACGCTTCGAGACGCTCGATGAGCTTGCGTGGTGTCATGGCGGAATCATGCGCGGCGGGTCAGCGCCGCTCACGGTCGAGGCGGACGTTCCAGCGCGCCAGCGCCGGACGCGCCACGCCGTCCCCGTCGTACAGGCCGATGTCGCGCCACAGGCGCAGCGTGGCCGCGTCGGGGTGGTTCTTCAGGGTGGACTCCCAGAACACGTCGTAGTCCCGGGAGATGAGCAGGCTCACGAATTGGGCTTCCAGGCGGTCCGACTCGTCGAGCACGAACGAGAGGTACTGCTGTTGATACAGCGTGCCCGAGAGGATCTCGATCGGGTACGGGGCCGCGATGGTCTCGGCCGGCCAGCCCGTCTCGGCGATGGCAAACGGTTTCGATGGCGCGAGATCGCGGATGGCGGAGAAGAACGACGCGGGCAGCAGCGCGGGATCGGCCCTGGATCCGTCCGGGTAGCGGAACGCGTTGCCATACGGATATGCACTCACCGCGACGTAGTCCGTTCCCGGGAGCAGCTGCTGGATGAGCGCGCGCTGGGCGAGGACGTCCACGTAGTATGCGTCGGCCTGGATGGTCTGAAACACCGGCAACGCGGGGTAGGACGCCTTGAGGTCCGCATACACCGAGTCCGCGAGGACGCGGTAGGACTGGTAGAGCGAATCGGCTGCCAGCAGCGCGAACAGGTTCACCTCGACGCCGAAAGCGACATAGTCGGGCCGGAAGGCATCGATCATGATGTGACAGTGGTTGGTGTAGGCCGTGATCACGTCCGGGTGATCGAATCTGCGCGCGTCCCAGGGCGCCTGGAACACCGGACCGGCATCGGTGAGTGTGGGCGCGAGGCGATCGCGCTGGAAGGCGATGGGGGTGACGGCGAGGTACACCTCATGGCCCGCGGGAACGGCACCCGCAATACCGATGACCTCATCGCGGAAGTTCTTCGGGTATGCGTCGAAGTCGTCGGCGAGCGCCGCATCCCACGGAATGCCCGCATCGAAATGCGCCACCAGCATGTCGGCGTCCTTCCCGATCACGTCGAGCGCGGCCAACACACCCGCCGGGGTTCCATCGTGCGGAAAGTAGCCCAGCCCCAGCGCGTAGGAGCGGGTGGGCGGCGCGCCGCCTTCGATGATGGTTTCCTCGGTGCACGCACCGACGGACAGCAGCACAAGACACAACAGGAAGAAAGAAGCTCTCTGGCGGTTCATCGGTATCATCCTGGAGATGGTGGCGCACCGCTACCGCGGCGGGTACTTCTCCGCCAGGCGGCGCACGGTATTCATACCGCGAAATGTCGCGCGCACGCCAAGAGCTTTCTCGAACACCGCGTTGGAGAAGTCAGACTCACTCTGCCGCTTCTTGCACATCCAGTAGACCTCGCTGCCGGTCGCGCGAAAATCGTCGATCGGAGTGCGAAGCGCCCCCAGCGTCCGCACGCCCCGCGCGTCCAGCGGCGCGCGCAGGAAGGCCACGTTCAGCGCGAGCGCCGCGGCCATGGCACCTGCCGCGAAGGGGCGCGCGGCGGCAATGGCGGCCACCTCGGCACGGGTTCGCACAAAGGTGGAAACCTCATAGCCAAACGCTTTTAGAAGCGCTGTTTCAATTCTTTTCTCAAGGGTGGCGGCGCTCATCGCGCGCGTCTCGAACAGGACGTTTCCACTGGCGATGAAGGTCTCCACCGCATCCAGCCCGAGGTCTTCGAAGAGGGCGCGGAGCCGCGCCATGGGCACGGTCCGGCCACCCACGTTGATGGCGCGCAGAAACGCGATGTACCGGGATGCTGCCATGGCGATGGGAAGGACCGGGCGCCCGCGTCATCGCGGGCGCCCGGTGCCGTTGCCTAGGAGTCCGTGTTCAGCCCGCGGCGGTCCAGCAGCGGCCCGATCTCCGGCTCCCGCCCGCGAAACTTCTTGTAGAGCACCATGGGCTCCTCGGTTCCTCCCGCGGACAGGACGTACTTGCGGAACTTGTCCGCGGTCTTCTTGTCGAAGAGCCCGTTTTCCTTGAACGCCTGGAAGGCGTCGGCGTCGACCACTTCCGCCCAGATGTAGCTGTAGTACCCCGCCGAGTAACCGCCCGAGAAGATGTGGCGGAAATACGGACTGCGGTAGCGCGGAACGATCTCAGGGATGAGGCCGATCTGGTTCATGCGCTGGGACTCAAAGGCCATTGCATCCTTCGGCGCGGGCTTCTCCAGCGTGTGCCAGTCCATGTCCAGGAACGACGCGGCCAGATACTCGACCGTCGCAAATCCCTGATTGAAGAGCTTGGCGTTGTTCATCTTCGTGATCAACTCGTCCGGGATCTGCTCGCCGGTCTGATAGTGCCGGGCGTACAGCTTGAGCACCTCCGGCTCCGTGGCCCAGTTCTCGATCACCTGCGACGGCATTTCCACGAAGTCGCGGGCCACGTTGGTTCCCGACAGGCTTCCGTAGGTCACATTGGAGAGCATGCCGTGCAGCGCATGGCCGAACTCGTGGAACAGCGTGGACACCTCGTCCAGCGACAGCAATGCGGGTTCGTCGGAAGTGGCACGGGATACGTTGGATACGTTCACGATGATCGGCACCACGCGCTTGCCGTCCTTGCGCGACTGGCGCCGGTACTCGTTCATCCACGCGCCGTTGCGCTTGCCGGGGCGCGGGTGATAGTCCACATAGTAGATGGCGAGCAGCGACCCGTCTGCGTCGGTCACCTCGAAGGTCCGCACCTCCTCGTTGTACCTGGGCAGATCGAAGCGCTCCTCGAAGGTGATGCCGAACAGCCGCGTCGCCACCTCGAAGGCGCCCGCGCGCACGTCGTCGAGCACGAAGTATGGCCGCAGCACCGAGTCGTCGAAGTCGTAGCGTTGCTTCTTGACGCGTTCGGCGTAGTACCACCAGTCCCACGACGCGATCTTGAAGTTGCCGCCCTCCGCGTCCACCATGGCCTGCATGGCCTCGCGCTCGGAAACCGCGCGCGCCAGCGCCGGGTTCCACAGCTTGTTGAGGAGGTCGTAGACCCGCCCGGGCGTCTTGGCCATGTTGTCGTCGAGCACGTACGCCGCATAGTTCTGGTAGCCGAGCAGCTGGGCACGGCGGAAGCGCAACGTCGACTCTTCCTCGAGGATGGCCTTGTTGTCGTACTCGTCGCCGTGGTTGCCGCGCTCGCAATAGCCCGCGTAGATCTTCTCGCGCAGGGCGCGGTTGTCGGCGTAAGTCAGAAACGGGATCAGGCTGGGCTTGTGCAGCGTGAAGACCCACTTGCCCTCATGGCCGCGCGTCTTCGCCTCCTCGGCCGCCGCCTCCACGTCCTTGGCGGGGAGGCCGGACAGGTCGGCAGGGTTGTCGATCACCAGTTCGAAGCGATTCTCCTCCGCCAGGATGTTCTCGCCGAACTTGAGCGAGAGCACCGAGAGGCGCTCATTGATGCCGCGAAACTCCTCTTTCTCGGCATCCGCCAGGTTGGCGCCGCCGCGCACGAACGCCTTGTAGGACTCCTCCAGCAGACGGCGCTGCTCGGTGCTGAGCTTGAGCTTGTCGCGCTTGTCGTATACCGACTTCACGCGTGCGAACAGCTTGGGGTCGAGGTAGATGTCGTCATTGAGCGCGGAGAGCCTGGGGGCAATCTCACGCGCGATGGCCTGCATCTCGTCGCTGGTCTCGGCCGAATTCAGGTTGAAGAACACGTCCCCAACCCGGTTGAGCAGCTTGCCGCTCTCCTCCATGGCCACCACCGTATTCTCGAAGGTGGGGGCGTCGGCGTTGTCGCGAATCGCCTCGATTTCCTTCTTCTGCTCGGCGATGCCCTTCTCGAAGGCGGGCAGGTAGTGTTCGTTCTTGATGCGGTCGAACGCCGGCACTTCGAACGGCGTGCCGTAGGGCGCGTAGAAGGGATTGTCCTCCGCCCTCGCGTCAGCCATTGCAACGGCCATCACCGCGACCACCAGGAACAGCATGGATTTCTTGAAACCCAGAATCATGTGAGTCTCCTTGATTGTTGTGGCACAAGGCAGGATGGTAGCGCCGTTCGCGGCTCGGCGCCACCCCCGGCTTTGCCCGGGCATTCGCATGGATGCCGCTCGGCTTCAGTCCTCCCTGCCGATGAAACGGTACACCGCGGCACCGAGCACGGCCCCGATGACGGGTGCGACCCAGAACATCCACAGCTGCGCGACTCACCGAGCAGGCCGATTCCCACCCCGGGGAACGCCGCGGCGATGACCGCGCTGCCGCAACCGCCCAGGACCAGCCAGAAGGTTCCGAAGAACTCAGCGCCGAACTGTCTCATCCGTACCACCTCCGTACGTGGGGGGGAGAAACGAGCAACCACACCGGCCACTGTATGGCGGGTGATTGCAGAAGGTCAACGCGTGAAAACTGCGGTTCCGGCAGGCGCTCAGGGCGACGGCGCCCCGTACTGCAGCCGGACGGACGTGGTGCCGTCGCCGCACACCGTCACCACGAACATGTCCCCGAAGGCATCCTCGGCGAGATCGGCCAGTTGCGGGCCGCCGGCGGCGGCCACGATGAGCGGCACCGTGTTGCTGTGTCCGACAATCAGCACCGTGCCCCCGCAATGGTTTTCGAAAACGCTCTTCAGGAGCCCCTCGATATCCTTGCCCGGAAGCACGACGGGGTCGAGGCCCAGTTTTGCGGCGAGTGGCTCGGCGGTGAGGCGGGTACGCTCGGTGTCACTATGATAGATGGCGGTGACGTGCGCCTGCGCCAGCGTGCGGGCGAGATCGCGCGCGCGTTCCACCCCGGCCGGCGACAGCGCGTCATCGCTTCCCTGCCGGTCGGCGTGGCGCACGACGATGAGCGTGGTGGGAAGCCCACAACGGCCCGCATCCACGTCGGCGTTTGCCGGCAGAAGGAACGAAACAAGCGCAAATACTGCGGGTGCAAGGCGGAGCGGCGGTAGCAGGGCTCGCATCATCATTCGTCCTCCGTGCGCAGCATGGCGGTCCAGGTCCCGTCCTGATGCCGCAAGACCTCCACGCTCCACGGCCGGCAACAGATGGGACAGTCCTCCACGTACGCCTGGCGGCTGGAGCCGCCCTCGTCGACGTCGAGTTCGACGAATTCGCCGCAGTAGGGACAGTAGAGTTCGAGGGGTTCTGTCATGCGCCGACCGGCTGCTTACGCTACCGCACCAGCACGGCCTTCGCCGTCTCCGAGTACCCGGCCACCGACACGCGAACGAAGTAGATTCCCGTCGGAACGGCACGGCCCGCGTTATCGCGCCCGTCCCAGACCAGCGAGTGCGGTCCGAGCGCGAGCGGTCCGGAGCGAAGCGTACGCACGCGCCGCCCCGCCACATCGAAGATGTCGATGTCCGCATCGCCCGGCGAAGCCAGTGAGAAACTCACCGCGGCGGAGGACGACATCGGATTGGGGTAAACGCGGGGCGCGGTCAGCGGCGGCGTGCGGTTGCCGACCCCCACCGCCGCGGGGCCGTCGAGCAGGGCCAGGTTGCTGAACGGCTGCCAGTTCATAAAACCGAACGACCCGGCGACACAGATCTTGTTACCGATGGCCAGCACCTCCTTCACCGGTCCGCCGGCGCGTGGATCGAACGCCGTGATCGTCGCCCCGGCCGCATCCACCGCGCCCAGATACGGGCGCGTCGACACGCCGTTCAGCGAGAAGTAGTTCCCGCCGAGATAAATGCTCCCGCCCGAGACCACGACGTCTTCGACGCCGGCACTTGAGCACACCGGCGCCCACGGGAGTAAACCGCCGGTGGTGGCGTCGAAGGCTGCGGTGCGGTTGCGAGGCTGCGAGCCAGGCTGCGCCGTCGTGAAGTTGCCGCCACAATACAGCGTCGAGCCGTCCAGAGCCAGGCTCGTCGCGTAGTCGTTGACGTCGGCGGCAAACGGGAGCGCCGCGCCGGTCGTTGCGTTCAGCGCGGCCAGGCGGTTGTGCGCCGCGCCACCGATGAACGTGAACGCACCGGCCGCATACACTGTGTTGCCCGTGGGCAGAATGTCGAACACGTTCCCGTCGGACCCCGGATTCCAGGCGGTGGTGGTCTTCGTATTGAGGTCGATGGTGGCGATGCGATCCCGCAATTGCCCACCGATCGAGGTAAAGAGCCCCCCGGCGTAGAGCGTGCTGCCGTCGCGCCGTAACACTTCGACGCTGCTGTTGGCCGCGGGATTCCACGCGGTGAGGGCGCCGGTGGTGGCGTCGACCTCCACCAGGTAGCTCCGCGCCTGGCCGCCAAAGGAGGAAAATGTCCCGCCCACCAACACGGTGGCGCCGTTGGGCGCGAGCGCGTACACCCAGGAGTTCCCGCCCGGATTCCACGCCGTGGGGATACCGGTCGCGATATCCAGCGCGGCAATGCTGTTGCGGAGCACACCGCCCACGCCGGTAATGGTGCCGCCGGCGATGACCGACACGCCGTCCGTCTGCAAGAGCCAGACGACACCCGTTGCGTGCGATGTCCACGCGGTCGGAAAGCCGGTGGCGGCATCGATCGCCGCCAGGCGTTGGCGCGGTTGCGACTGCATGGTTGTAAAGTTTCCGCCGGCGTAGATCGTGGAGCCGATCTTCGCGAGTCCGTAGACCGGAGCACTTGCATTTGGGTTCCACGCCGTCGACCCGCCGAACGTGTTGCTGACCGCTGCGATGTAGTTGCGATTGGATCCACCGACCGCGGTGAAGTCGCCGGCGAGATAGATGGTCGACCCGTCGGGGACGATGGCCCACACGTCGCTGTTGGCGTTGGGATTCCAGGTGGCGTCGGCCAGTCCCGTCGCGAGGTCCAGCACGGCGGCGCGGTTGCGATTCTGCGCGCCGACGTTCGAGAAACTTCCGCCGACGTACAGCATCGATCCACTCATCGCCATCGTGTGCACGGGGCCGGTGCTGTTGGGATTCCATGCTGTCGCTGCGCCGGTCACCGCACCGATCCGCGCGATGCGGTTGCGTCCCGTGGCACCGATGGACGTGAACCATCCGCCCACGACCAGGCTGTCGGCCTGCGCAACCATGCACTCCACCAGCCCGTTGGCGTTCGGGTTCCAGCCGGTCAGTGCACCCGTGGTGGCGTCGAGTGCCGCCAGCCGGTTCCGGCCCGTGCTATTGACCTGGGTGAATTCTCCGGCCACGTAAACCGTCGAGCCGATTACCACGATCGCACGCACGGTCTGGTTGGTGGTCGGGTTCCACGCGGGATCCACGGAGCCGTCGGAGAGGACGTGGGCGAGATTCTGATGGAGGACGCCGCCCGCGATGCTGAAACGCCCACCCACGTACCAGCCCCCCGCACCGTCGGGGGCCGCCGCCCGGACACCGCCGGCGACGGCGCTGACGGCGGCGATCCGGCCGAGTGCGAGCGACGAAGCACCGGTGGCGGGGTCGATCGCAACGAGAGCGCCGGTCGGCGGCGCGAGCGTGCGGAAGTTTCCGCCCACATACAGAACACCGTTCTCGGCCGCGAGCGCGACCACATCCCCGTCTCCACCCCAGAGATCCGCCGTGCGGGCGGGTCCGGCTGCAAGACCAACGAGGACGGCGAAGACCAGAGAGCACACGTTCAGGCAGGCACGGACGAGGTTCGGCATTGGGAATCTCCGGAGTCTGCGGCCAGCGTTCCAGGGCACCCGGTTGTCTCAGAGCGGCATCGACGGTGGTGTCGAACGTCCTCCGGACCGGCAGGACACCGTAATAGTCTAGCAGATATTGGCCCCACCCCGCTCGGGGCTCCGGGAGCGGCCACACCCAACGCGGGCCCGACGCGGCCATCGTCATCCCCGCGAAACACGTCATTTAGTGCTTTCCCGGCACGGCCCCTGCCACTAGTCTCGGACAGTCAATTCCGATGGGAAACGGCCCCTTTCTTTGAAGTCTCAAACGAGGAGGACCCATGAGCGCATGGCGAACCGGGAGAGTGGCGTTCCTTACCGTTCTCGTTCTCGTCCTGTTCCAGACCGGCGCATCGCTGGCGCAGGACACGACTCCGCAGGCCTCAACTCCGGCGGACCCGCCCTCGCGGCGAATCGTGGCCTGGACCAATCCCATTCTTCTGGTCTTCGGCTGGTACATGGTGGAGGGCGAGGTTCGTCTGCGGGAGAACCACACTGTCGGCATCTCCGGCTCGTTCCTGGACTTCAAGACCGATGATCCCGGGGACCCGGATTACGAAGAGACGGAGTACTACAGCATCAATCTGTTCTACCGCTACTACCCGAACGCATCCTTCAAGGGGTTCTTCATCGGTGTGCAGATGGGTACCGCGGAGGTGAACCAGAAGGAGAACGTCGAGGACAATTTTGGCATCCCCACCGGCGAGACAGAAGAGACGTCGGGCAACGCCTACAGCGCCGGCGTCCTCATTGGCTACGGCTGGCTGCTCGGGGACGCCCAGCGCATCGCCGTCAGCATGGGCATCGGCGCCAATCGCCTGTTCGGGGGCGATGTGGACGAGGACGCCAACCCGACGGTTCCCGTCATTCGCCTGATCAACGTGGGCATCGCGTTCTGATTCAGACAGCGGCTGGTCCTGACGGAATCCGCCGGGATCAGAAGGACGCGCGGTAGGTGATGTCGAAGCGGGTGGCGGTGACCTTGCCGGGAACCACTGTGACCGGGCAGATCTCCCCCCCGCTGCCGGTGCCGTTCGCGTACAGCAGCGTGTCCTCGACCCCGAAGACGCTGTAAGTGCCCGGCGGGATCCCCGCCTCGAAGAAGCCGAAGCGGTCGGACCGAACCGTCGCAACCAGCGGCGTGGTGACTTCGGTGTAGAAGGAGGCGCCGGGAGCGGGCGTGACGTCGCTCGGCATCGCCAGCTCGTGGATGCGCATCTCGCGAATGGCGGGCGTCACCGTGCCCTGCGGGCACACCGCCTGGAAGTCGCCGTCCCAGAACCACACGTCACCCCACACCCCCTCGGCGATGGTCACACATTCCGGGTTGCGGCCTGGATACCCGCTGGATGGCGCCCCGTCGCAGGGGGCGGTCGCGTCGTCGTTGCAGCCCGCGCAGACGGCGAGCAGCAACACGCCAAGAGAGATTCCCGGGAGTGACACCTTCGGAGGCATGCTACCCCACCCATGCAACCGGGGTGCCAGCCGGGCCGCGGTTGCGGGCCGCGCCACACTTCCCCGCTTTGAGAAATTCCTCCTTGACAGAAAAGACATTTGTCTGTTTACTGCCGGTATGGACATGACGGCCGCGGGGTCCGGCCGGAGCGATGGACGCTCCGAAAGACCCATCTGGAAGGAGGACCGACATGTCCCCAAAGACACCCCCCGGTGAGACCCGGGAGAAGATCTACGAGTTTATGCGCGACCGGCTGCTCGATGGTAACCCGCCGACGGTCCGAGAAGTGCAGGCGCGGTTCGGCTTCAAGGCTGTGCAATCGGCCCAGGCGCACCTCGAGCAGCTGGTCGCGGAGGGACGCCTGGTCAAGCAGCTGGGCGAGTTCAAGGGGCGGGCGCGGGGCTACGCACTCCCCCGCTCCAGCGTGGACTCAGCCGGACCCACCGCGTTCGCGCCGCTGCTCGGTCACATCCAGGCCGGTGGTCTCGAGGCCGCCATCGAGGAGCGCGAGGGCATGGTTCCCGTGCAGCGCGCCGGGCGGCGCAGCGGGAGCGAGAAGCTCTTCGCGCTGCGCGTGCGCGGCGAGAGCATGACCGGCGCGGGCATTCTCCCCGACGACATCGTCATCGTGCGGTCGCAGCCATCCGCGGATGCCGGTGACATCGTCGTGGCCCTGGTGGGCGACGAAGCCACCGTGAAAACACTTCGCTCGAGACGCGGCAAGGTGGTTCTCCAGCCGGAGAACGACGCCTTCGAGCCCATCGTGCTCGACCCGCAGGACTGTCAGATTCTGGGCAAGGTCATCGAGGTACGACGCTACCTCGGTTGAATCCACCGGATCCGCGCGACGTGCACCGCGCGTCTCTCGCCACCTCTTCTGCACCACACGGCGAGAGACGCCGCGGACGCGCGGTCATGTCCTCCGCATTTTCCGCCGTGAAGAGCGCAGCCCCCGTCACACCCGAAGGTGCGAGCGGGGGCTGGCTGCCTTGCCCTCAAGTCAGGCGAAGCGGATTGCCTAGCGGCAGGATCCGTCCTTCAAACGCAGGCGGATCTGCAATGGATTGGTGCACGTGCCGGCACCGCTCTTCTGCCGATACTGGAAACGATGCTGGTAGGTGTTGCCGGACGCGGCGGGACCACTGCGGGGCGCGGTGGTGACGCCAAACCCGTGGCGGAACTTGAAACCCGATCCGTCGAGAGGACGGATCCAATCCTCGTCCTGGCCGTTGGGAATGCCGTCTCCGTCGTGGTCGTTGACCCAGGCGAACCCGTGCCCGAAAGCGGAAGCCGCCGACGCGGCCGGTACTACGCCGACGAGCACGATCAGTGCGATCGCCAGCAGAATGAAATTCCGATGCATTGCTTGCTCCTCCTTGGCGGCCGTCCGGAGGAACATCAATCCCTGTGCCACGCTTGGGGGCTTGGCGCAACTGATTACCGTGGCACAAGTTGAAGATCAAGTCGCTCGTGCACCGGAGATCGGGAGCGAACGCGTGCGTACACGTGATGCCGGAATTGAACGTTGCGGTTCATCGGGGCGGTCCGTTCCGGCGACCGGTTCGTCACAGCGCGCACGGTGCGCGCCCGTCAATCCCCCTGCTTATGCCGCTCCAGCCATTCCAGAATCGCGCGAACGCTGCCGGTGGCCAGTCCGATGCTCGTATCCGCAGCACCATAGTAGATCCGAATCGTGTCGCCGTCGGGAGCGAGTGTGGCACCGCACGGAAACACCACATTGCCGACATCTCCGACGCGCTCGTACGGTTCCCGCGGGCCGAACACCCATTCATCGCCGCGCCTGATGCAGCGCTCCGGGTTGCGCAGATCGAACAACGCCACGCCAACCCGGTAGATCGACCCGGATGCGGTCCTGCGCACGCCGTGGTAGATTACCAGCCAGCCGTGGGGCGTTTCGATGGGGGGGGGCGACAGTCCAATCTTGTTTGCGTCCCACCAACCACCGCTGCGGGCGGCCAGCATCAGCCCGTGACTTCCCCAGTGTTTCAGGTCCGTCGAGTAGGAAATCCACATGTGTCCGCTGTTCCCGCTGGCCGGGCGATGAATCAGCGCCCAGCGGCCGTTAATGCGACGCGGCAGCAGTGCCGCGTCCTTGTCATCCGGCGCCATGACCATGCCGTATCGCTCGAAGGTTCGAAAGTCCTCCGTGAGAGCCAGCGCCACCCCCGGACCGTTGCTCGAGAAGGCTGTATAGGTGACCGCGTACCTCTCAAGCTCGGGAACGTAGACGATGCGCGGGTCTTCCACGCCCCACAACTCCTCTGGGAAGTGTTCCGGATCCGCGGGAAGTGTCGGGGTGACATCGACCTTCCACCCATCCTCGCCATTCGCGGAGCGGGCCGCGCACAGGTGCGAATGTCCGCGGTAGTCTTCAACGCGACACAGCAGAAGTGTGCTTCCGTCGCGCAGCAGGGTGGCCCCGGGGTTGAACACGCTGTGCACCGGGTAGGGCCAGTCGGTGGCGCTCAGGATGGGATTGTGCCCGTGGCGTTCAAACAGTTGCGGATGGTGTCTTTTCACTCGGTTGTACCTTGGGTTTGGGGGTTTCTTGAACGGCAGGTGCGGGCGTTGCCTCGACAGGCGTACTCTGTGCCAGTCGCAGCTCCAGCAAGGATTGCAGAAACGCCAGCGTTGACTCGGCGCCCTGGTTCTCGTTTACCCGGTCGGGATGCAGGCCGTCCCGGCACCCGCCGGTGGTGGGATCGTAGATGGGCAAATTGAGATCGTTACGCCCGAGGAACCACTCGAAGGCGCGGCGGGCCTCCTTGCGCCACCGTTTGTCGCCTGTCAACCGCTGCGCTTCCAGGCACGCGGATACCATCGCCTGGGCCTCCACCGGCTGCTGATCAAACAGCGCCCGCTCTCCCCCCATCGGATAGAATCCGTTCGAACCGACGGGAACAAAGTGATGGCTGTCCGTGTCCGCGCGTTGCAGGTCGGCCAGCCAGTTCAACGATTCCAGGCCCGCCTCTGTCATCTCGGCGTCGGGTATCGCCCGGCCACACAGAAGCAGGGCATGCGGGAGCGCAGCGTTGCAGTACGTCAGCCGGTCTTCGAACCAGCGCCATTCGTCCGTGCGGTGGTCCTTGTACAGCGTCAGCAACCGGTCCGCCAGTTCCTTGCGCACCTGGCCGACCCGGCGGTCGCCCGCAAAGCGTTGCAGATACTCCTGGATGCCGAGGAGCGCGAAGGCCCACGCGCGCGGGCTGGTGGTCTTGAGGATGGCGGGCAGGGCCCGCTCGAATACCTTCCCGGCCATGCTGTGCAGGGATGGCGAGTTGGAATGGCCCAACACCGTGCCCAGCGCCCACAAGGTGCGGCCGTGACTGTCGTCTGAGCCGACGTCTTCCAGCCAGTTGCGCTGGTAATCCATGAAGTTGCGAAAGCGGCCGTTCTCGTCGTGGAACGCGAACAGGATGAACGCGAGATAGCGGGAGGCAAGTTCGACGGCTTCCCGGTTGCCCAGCGCTTCCAGCAGGGCACTCACCATGAGCGCGCGGGCGTTGTCGTCGGTGGTGTAGCCCTCGCGATAGTTGGGCACGGTGAAGATCGCGTGCTGCAGCATGCCGGTCTCGTCCGTCATGTGGTGCAGGTGATCGAGTTTCAGTGGCGGAAGTTCGCCGGGACGCTTGTCGAGCGGCTTCACCGCAAAGTCCGTCGAGGCAAAGTAGCGGCGCTCCGTGCGGGCGCGGGCAAAACTCTCCATGTAGCGGCTCGCCACCACCGGCCAGATCATCGCCCTCCCGAACAGATACGCCTTCTTGCGCATGGCGTGACGCGTCGCATCGTCGTCCAGCAGGTCGCTCACCTTCGCGGCCAGCGCGGCGGGATCACGAAACGGGACCAGCGCTCCGCGACCATCGGCCAGCAACTCCTGCGCGTACCAGTACGGCGTCGAAATCACCGCCTTGCCCGCTCCCACGGTGTAGGCCAGCGTTCCCGACGTAATCTGCGCTTCATCGAGATAAGGCGTGACGTAGATGTCCGCGGCGCTTATGAACTCGAGCAGTTCCTCCAGGCTCACAAAGCGATTGAGGAAGATCACCTGGCCTTCAACGCCCTTGTCCTGGGCCATCCACTGCAGTGACAAGCGGTACAGCTCGCCGTCATTTCGCCGCACGTGCGGGTGGGTGGCACCGAGAATCATGTACACAACGTCGGGGTGCCGGGCCAGGATGGCGGGCAGCGCCGCGATCACGTTCTCGATCCCCTTGTTGGGAGACAGCAGCCCAAAGCTCAGCAGAACGGTCTTGCCTTCGACGCCGAACAGATCCTTGTGGAAACTCGGATCCACAAATGGAACATCCGGGATGCCGTGGGGGATCTCATCGATCTTGTCGGGTGTCACATCATAGATATCCCGCAGGAATTCGGCTCCGCGATGGCTCATCACGACCACCCGATCGGACAGGGCTGCTATTTCCCGCAGGACCCGCAGCTGATCGGGGTCGGGGTTGCGCAGGATGGTGTGAAGCGTGGTGACGATGGGCATGCGCAATTCGCGCAGGAGAGCAAGAATGTGGCTCCCCGCCCGTCCGCCAAAGATGCCGTACTCGTGCTGCAGACACACGACATCGACGTTGTTGATATTGAGAAAATCCGCCGCGCGACGATAGGATTCGATGTCCTTTTCCGTCAGTTCAAAACGGACCCGGGGCGGATAGGCGTAACCGGTCTCGACATCGTTCACCGGGAGGGCGATGCAGGAGGTCTTGCTGTACTGTCCGGCGATCGCCTCGCACAAATCGGTGGTGAAGGTGGCGATGCCACATTGTCGCGGCAAATAGTTGCCAATAAAGCAGATGCGCTTGATGGCGGAGTTGCTGGAGTCGCGCTGCATGACGATCGTCTCGTTTCTGGCAGCCGCTTCTTGTTTTCAGGTGTCTGGCTCGTGAACGCAAGAAGGCGGTTGCCTGGTAACCGCCTCTGCCATACCCAGAAAAGATGGGCCGAGTGCTCTCTGTTTGGAAAGTGAGTCGGTGGTATAACCACCATAACAGATGGTGGCAGGGGGGCATAGCTCCTTAATCCCTCGCCCCCCAACCCCTCGTGCCTGTCCCCTGTCCAACCCCCAAGATAAAGCCCCTTGTCAAACAAGACAATTGTCTGTTTACTACTGGTGTCGTCGCGGCGCGGGATGCACCACTTAACCTCCAGCCCGGACGGCAACTGCCATGAGTGTTCTTTCCTCAGCACCACTGACCCACGTTCTGTCCCGGCTGGGCCTGCACCAGGGCCCGGCCGGGACTCCCACCTCCCGCGAGTGGACGCTCGACGCCCTCGCCGGCCGCATGGTGGAGATATCGAGCGCACAGACCAGTGCCTCCCTCACGGCAGCCACCCGCTTGATTCTCGAGGCACAGGAACGCGGCGAACCCGCCGCCTGGATCGCCTCCGGCAGCTCCTGCTTCTATCCCCCGGACGTCGCCGCCTCCGGCGTGGACCTGGACGCGCTGATCGTCGTCCGCAGCGGCGACACGGCGCGCACCGCGCGCGCGGCCGACCACCTGCTGCGCTCCGGCGGCTTCGGGGTGCTCATTCTGGACCTGTGCGAGGACGCCCGGCTGCGCATGTCGGTGCAGAGCCGCCTCTCGGGGCTTGCCAACACGCACAGGAGCGCGGTCGTCTGTCTCACGCGCAAGCGTGCCGACGCCCCCTCCATTGGATCGCTGGTTTCCATCCGCGGCGAAACCAGTGTCGCACGCACGGAATTCGACTCGTTCGCGTGGGAGATAAACGTCATCAAGGACAAGCGCCGCGGACCCGGCTGGCGTCATGCCGGCGCATGCCGTGGCCCGGACGGATTGCATTAGGAATAGCGGGTCGCGAGATTTCCGACGCGATTTCCGCAGCCATGAAAAGGAGCCGCAAATGACTTTCAACGAACTCACCGCGGGCAGGATCCGCGAGACCATCAAAAGCACCCCCGGTGTTTCCGAACGAAACATGTTCGGTGGTGTTTCCTTCATGCTCGAGGGAAACATGTGCTGCGGGGTCATCGAGGACAACCTGGTGGTGCGCGTGGGCCCCGGTGCCTACGAAGCGGCGCTGCAGGAACCGCACGCGCGCCCCATGGACTTCACCGGCCGGCCGCTCAGGGGCTTCGTCTACGTGGACCGGGCCGGCTACGAGGCGCCCGGCGCGCTGCAGGGGTGGATCGAGCGCGGGGTGGCGTTCGTACGAACCCTTCCCCGCAAATAGCGCGTCAGCGCACCAGCACCAGGCGGCGTGTCTGCGTTTCCCCCGCCGCCTCGACGCGCACAAAGTACACGCCGGCGGCAACCCGCTGCCCGTTCCCGTCGCGGCCGTCCCATCGGACTCCTCCCGGCCCGGCGGGACGGGCGGCATCGAGCAGAGGAACCACCCGGCGGCCGCGCACGTCGAACACGTCCGCGCGCACGCGCGCGCCGCGTTCCAGTTGCCAGCGCACGAGGGTCTGGTCTCCAAAGGGATTTGGCGATGCCAGCAGCAACGAGAAGGCCGGTGGCGTGGTGGCGTTGCCAACCGCGGTCGCCGGCGGGTCGATCTCGTCGAGGAGCCAGACGGCGTTGGCCAGCGTCACGGTAACGTGGGGCTCGTTGACATCCGGTATGAAGAAATTGTCGAAGGGCATATGCGACGCCAGGTCGGGATCGCCCGCGATGTCGTAGAACGGATCCGTGGTGGCGATATCCAGCGCACTCACCGAGGGGATGAAGCAATGGTTGTCATACTCGGCGAGAATATCCCCGAACGGCGCCGTCACCGAGTCCATCTGCGCCATCGAGTTGCGCGATCCGCCGGGCGCGTTGTCCCAGGGCAGCGTTGCGGAGACGGTCACATTCAGCGTTTTTGTGGTACCGATGATGGGGTCCAGGAGCCCCTGCAGTATCTGGGTCGGTCCCCCGTCGGGAACCGCCCACACATTGCCGCGCACGATGGCCAAAAAGCCGTTGTACTCGTAGGTGATGATCTTTTCCCCCGCGGCAAAGCCCTGGCCGGCGCCGATGCCGCTGCCGTTGGACAGGGCGACGACGCGCGGCTGCGACGGATAGTCACCCAGCCCGGCCAGTTCTCCCGCGAAAACCGCGCGCAGCGGGTCGGCCTCCCCGGTGGCGCCGGCGGGCGTGGTGTGATGGTACAGCAGCATCTGGCGCGCGGCCGGCGTATCGAGACGCGTGAGCAGATCGGCGGCTTCCGTGGAGTTACCGGAGAAGAAATCCAGCCAGTACTGGATGCCCAGCGGAATGTTGGCGCCCGCGTGCGGCACGTCGAACGAGACGAAGTTGCGCACGCGGTGCGGGTCGGCGTTGCTCTCCATCCACGCCAGCGCATAACGGGACACGAGACCGCCCATGCTGGCACCCACCAGCGGATACTCGTCCGCCGGGCCAATCAGCGCCTGCACCTGGTGCAACAGGTCCACCAGCACGAAGGCGTTGCGCTGGATGTATTCGGTGGACTCGGTGAAGTCGAGCACCACGGCATCGTAGCCGCGGTTGCGCAACTCCTCCACCAGCCCCTCCTGGTTGAGCAACGCATAGAGCTCATCCCAGTTCATGGTGTTGTCGATATCGAACCCCTCGACCACGACAGCGGGCCGGGTGAGCACGGCATGGCCGGCGGCGAGATAGACAAAGGCGCGTCCGGTGGCGGTGCCGCCGTTGTAGGCCTGCGTCCCGGTGAGGGGGATGGTGTCGTTGGGTGCGGGGGTGACCAGTGCGCGCACCTCGAATCCGAACGCGGCGTGGCGCGTCTCCCCACCCGAGCCGATTGCGCGGACACGCACGCGGTAGTTTCCGGTGGCGGGATAATGCACGGCCACGGGCTCGTTCCACTGCAGACGCCGGTAACCGGCGCCGTCACCGAAGTCCACCTCCACGCGCGCGGGGCGTTCGGCGGCGTTGCCCACGAACAGGCGCGGGTCGAGGACGAACTCGGTTTCCGCGCCGCGGTAGGTGTAGCCGCGCAGCGGTGCGGCCAGAAACGCGCGCTCCGTCTGCAGCGCGCCGGCATCCAGCACGAGTCGGTCGTTTTCCACGCGCGCGGCGCCGGATTGTGCCGCAGCCGCGCGGATGCGGTCGTAGCGTACATCCACCAGCGCGATGCGCAGCCTGAGGCTTCCGTCGTCCCGGAACGCGCGCATCCCCGGCCACGCGGGAACCTCCAGCGAGGCCCGCGTGAGCTCGAACACCGCCTGGCGCAACGTGGCCGCATTGGCCGCCGGCGCGGTGGCCGTCCCATCGAAACGATCGACATGCGCGAGCGGCAGGGCGAGGTCGTAGAGAATACCGCTGGGCACCTGTGTGCGAGCGACCTGCGGGTTGGCGGCGAGGACGGGAAGCGCAACGGCGAGTGCGCCCAGCAGCGCAATCAAACCCGCCGTCCGGGGATGGTTTCTCATGGTTCGGTCTCCTGGTGGACGCGGTAATGATGGATGCGTGCATACATGGTATCACGAATCGCCTGTTTGAACCTTCCCGAGTTTCCGCTGCAGATCCTGTTGCGCGCGCACCCGGACTGGCGCGACCAGCCGGTTGCGGTGGTCGATCGCGACACCGCCCAGGGCACCATTCTGTGGTCAAACGAGCGGGCGCGGGAGAGCCGCATCCTCCCCGGAATGCGCTACGCCGCTGCCCTCTACCTCGCACCCGGCCTGCGCGCGGGCGTGGTTGCACAAAACGACATCGACGCCGCCACGGGACTGCTCATCGAAGCGCTGCGTTTCTATACCCCGGATATCGAGCCGTCGCGGGAGGAGGCGGGCGTGTTCTGGATGGGGGCGTCGGGCCTCTCGCTGCTCTACCCTTCGTTGCTCCGGTGGGCGTATCTGGTGTACGAGGAGGCAATGCGCGCGGGCTTCGAGGCGGGCGTCGTGCTGGGATACTCGCGCTTCGCCACCTATGCGCTGGCCCGGGCGTCGTCGCGCCCGCGTGTCGAGGTGAGTGAGAGCGACGCGGAGGAACGCGCGCGCGCCGACGCGGTCCCCCTTTCACGCCTGAATCTGGACGCGGACACCCGCGATACGCTGGCCCGGCTGGGTATCACCACGCTCGGCGGTTTTCTGGCGCTGCCCGGCACCGGCATCCGCAAGCGCTTCGGCGAGCGGGCCCAGAGCCTGCACCGGACCGCAAAGGAAGGACTGGCCGCGCCCCTGCAGCCGATGGTTGCGCGCGAACCCGCGCGCGCCGTGGTGAATCTGGACGATCCCGAAGGCAACCTCACGCGTCTCATGGCGGTGATCGAGCGCGAGGTGCAGACACTGGCGCGGCGCCTCGACGAGCGCGCCGAGGTGCTCACCGGTGTGGCGCTGCAACTGGAGTTCGACGACGGAACCACCGCCGCCGAGCGCCTGCACCCGGCTTCTCCCACGCTCGACCTCATGCAGGTGACGGAACTGCTGCAACTGCGCCTGTCCGGAACCCTCACCGCGCACGCGGATGCACGCGGCGTCACCACCATTCGTATCGAGCTCGAGGGTGCCACCGCCACACACGCGCAGACGGATCTCTTCGCGGCCCGCCCCGCCCGCGACACGGCCGCGGCCGCGCGGGCCCTGGCGCGCGTGCGCGCGGAACTGGGCGATGACGCGGTGGTCAAGGCGGTGCTGCGCGACGGACATCTTCCCGAAGCACGATTTGTGTGGGAGCCGGTGACCACCGTGCCCATGCCGCAACCCCGGTCCATCGCGGCGACCCCGCTGGTGCGGCGCATTTTTTCCCGCGCGGTCCCGTTTTCACCCGGCCGCAGCCGCGACGCGAGTGCGGAGTTGATCCGCCACATCGATGAGGGCACGGTGCGCGAAACCTTCGGGCCGTACGTCATCTCCGGCGGCTGGTGGACGCGCGAGGTGCAGCGCGAGTATTACTTTGTTCGTACCGCCGGTGGACGATCGTTGTGGATGTTCTACGACCGCCGGCGCATGGGCTGGTTCATCCAGGGCGAGGTGGAGTGACGCGCGAGCCCGGGGCGCCTCCGGGCCCGCGCCACGGATCAGTCGCCACCGCCGCAGCAACCCGAGCCGCAGCCGCAGCCATCCTCGTGAATCGTCTTCATGGGGCACCTCCTTCCTGCATGAGAAACAGCCTCCCTGCTTCCCCGATGGCGCTCCCGCCATGGGGACCGTCTGGTTCCTCCCCTTGTTACGTAAGCGGTCTGGTGGCGCGCACGAAGGCGCTCATAAAGGCGTCATCCACCGCGTCCAGCACGTCATCTCCGATTGCCGAGCCGATGGCGATGGCCCTTGCGTCGTCACGGGAGTAGATGCGCGTCGGCACCACCTCGATCTCCACGAAGCCGGCTTCCTTCAAAAGGTCCCGGTACGTCCACTCCTCGAGCGCGCCTGCCACGCAACCGCTCCACAGTTCGGCGTTGCGACGGATCTGGGCCGGCATCTCCCGGCGCACCACGATATCGCTCACCGCAAAGCGCCCGCCCGGTTTCAGCACCCGGAACGCCTCCTGCAACACGCGGCGCTTGTCCGCGGACAGGTTGATGACACAGTTGGAGATGACCACGTCCACGCTGCCATCGGCCATCGGCAACGCCTCGATCTCACCCTTGCGGAACTCCACGTTGCTCACCCCGGCCTTGCGCTGGTTCTCGCGCGCGAGGGCGAGCATTTCATCCGTCATATCGATGCCGTACGCGAAGCCGGTGGCGCCAACGCGCCTGGCTGAGAGCAGCACGTCGATGCCGCCGCCAGAGCCCAGGTCCAGCACGGTTTCTCCCTCGCGCAGTTCGGCGAGCAGGGTGGGATTGCCGCATCCCAGCGATGCGAGCACCGCCGCCTCCGGGAGCCCGGTGGTCTCGTCGAGCGAGTACAGGTTGGCGGTAATGGGCCCCGCGTCCGCTCCCCCGCCACCGCAGCACGACGTGCTCCCCCGGCTCGATACCTGGCGCGCGGCCTGCGCATAGCGGTCGCGCACCACGGCCCGGATGCCCTCCGCGCTGTCGAGGCTCTCCGACTTGTCCTCGTTGCAGGCGCAGTTTCCACCACAGCATTCCTCCGCATCCGGAGCCCCCGCCGCCACGTAGCGCATAAGGCGCGCGTTCTGTGGACAGATGGACGCGTACTCGCGCGACGCGCGTATGGGATCGGGGGCCTCGCCACGGCCCAGCGTCCGGAAGCCAAGACGCTCGAAATAGCGCGAGGCGTCGGTGGTAAGCAGATGCACGGAATGCAGTTGCCGCTCCCGCGCCCATTCGATTCGATTGTTCACCAGCGCCTCGGCCACCCCACACAGGCGCCACTCGGGTGCCACCGCCACCGAACGCAGCAGGCCGTGTTCGCCATGCGTCTCCAGACCCGCCACGCCCACCACGTGCCCGTCGGCTTCCGCCACCACGTATCCCTCGCCGAACTGGTCCATCAGCCCATCCCACGGGAGCTTCGACAACGCAAGCAGCGCGCGCACCGACGCAAGGTCGCCGCCCTGCGCGGACCGCAACGTCCATTGGTGGGTGGGCTTGCGCGGCCCGCTCGAAACAACTCGTTCACTCATGGCAACACTCCTTTTTCGTTGTTATTGACAACTATTTCAGCAAAAGAAAACTATTCCGACACGCCCGTGCTTGTGCAGCAGTTGGAAGCGCTGACACCCATGCGCTTCGCCGTCGCGCGCGCCAGGTTGCGGATCAACTCCGTGGCCGCGCGCCTTACCTCCGGTGTGAGCCCGGCGAGCAGATCCCTCTCCTCCTCGATCAACCTGATTTCGATTCTCTTGTGCAGGTTGCGGCCACGCGCGGTCAGCGCAATTTCCAGCGCCCGCGCGTCGTCGGGGTGCGTGGACCGGGCCACGTAGCCTTTGCGCTCCAGCGTCTCCACCACGCGGCTCGCCGTGCTCTTGTCGAGGAACAGCTCCCGCGCCAGGCTGCCCAGGGTCATGGTGCCGCCCCGCGACAGTGCCTGCAGCGCGTAGCACTGTGTCACCGAGACGTCGTTGCAGCAGATCAGGTTGCGGTCGCGGAACTGGTACAGGCGCACCAGGTCGCCCAGCGCCTCGTACAGCGCGCGGGCGTCGCGATCGAGGGCGGCGTCCTGCCGGGATTTTGTGGGTGCGGTCGGAGTCACGGGATCCTTTCGTTGTTACTCGCAACTATGTATCCCGCACCCGCCCCGGTCAAGGGTCTTTTTTGCCCTCAGCGCGAATCGCCCCCGGCTCGAGTTCAACGCCGAGGCCGTCGGCGATGCGGTTGACGAAGGCGTAGTAGGCCGCGATGGCGCAGGCGTCGTGGATGGCGTCGTCGTCGAACCCCGCCGCCCGCAGACCGGCGATGTCCCCCGCCCCCACTGCTGCCGGCGTGCGCGTGAGCTTGTCGGCGTAGGCAACCAGCGCCCGGTCGGCAGCGGCCAAGGGGAGGCCCGATGGGGGCTGGTCGCGGAGCGCCGCCAGCAGCGTGTTCTGCGCGTCCGCCGAAACACCCGCGGCGGTCAGGATGCGACGGAGCCCCGCCCCGTGGTGCTCCAGTCAGTAATGGCACCCGTTGATCCCCGACACCCGCACCGCGATCAGCTCGCGCTGGCGCCGCGTCAGCGGTCCCGGCGCGTACATGAGTTCGCGGTACAGGTCGTAGTGGTGCCGCATCACCGCCGGGTGGACGCCGTGGATGCGGATGATGTGGTCGGTGTCGGGGACACGCGCGTCCCCAGGAATCTCGTCTTCGTGGATGTAGGGGATGTACGCCATGAAAACCTCCCAGCCTCAGGGTGCGGTGTAGCCGCCGTCCACCAGCATGGACGTGCCGGTTACAAACGATGCGGCGTCGGAGCACAACCAGACCACCATCGCCGCCACTTCCTCCGGTGTTCCCATGCGTTTCATCGGGTGCAGGCCGGCGATGGCGGTGTACGTTTCGGTGCCCTTTGATATGCCGGCGTGTTCGAGCAGCGGCGTCTCGATGAATCCGGGACACACCGCGTTGACGCGGATGCCACGCGGGGCGTATTCGATGGCGGCGGTCTTCGTGAGCCCCAAGACGCCGTGCTTGGCGGAGACGTACGCGGCCGCCCCGGCAAAACCAACCGTCCCCAGGATCGACGCCATGTTCACGATGGAACCGCCGCCGTGTTCCAGCATGGCCGCGATCTCGTGTTTCGTGCACAGCCACACACCGGTCAGGTTGACACCGATCACCTGCTCCCACGAGTCCTCGGGGTAATCACCGGTCAACGCGTTGACCCCGCCGATGCCGGCGTTGTTGCACGCGCAGTCCAGGCGGCCGTAGTGTTTTATCGCCGATTGAACCAGGGCGCCGACCTCGGCGGATTTCGAAACGTCGCAGCGGGTGAAGATCGCCTCGCCCCCGAGCCTGCGGATATCTTCCAGCGTTTCTTCCGCGGGGGTGATGTCGGAAACAACCACCTTCGCCCCGTCGGCCGCCATCGCCACCGCGCACGCCCGGCCGATACCCGAACCGGCGCCGGTCACCAGCGCCACCTTGCCGTCCAGAACACCCTTCATTGCCATCACCTTGCCTTGCAGACATTTGTCTGTTATCATTGTGCGGCCATGAATCGCCTCGCCTCGCTCGCAGCTTACGCCCCCCTGTGGTGCAAATCCAACTTCTCCTTCCTCGAGGGCGCCAGCCACCCCGACGAACTGGTGGAGGAGGCGGCCCGTGTCGGCATCCGTTCCCTCGCCCTCACCGACCGCGACGGTGTCTACGGGCTGGTGCGCGCGTTCGTGAAGGCGCGCGAACTCGGCGTCCAGTTGATCACCGGCTCCCAGGTCACCTGCGAGGACGGTTCCCACATCGTCCTGCTCGCCACAGACCGGCGCGGCTACGCCGGTCTGTGCAACCTCATCTCCGCCGGACGCCTGCGCTCACCCAAGGGCGAGAGCGTGGTGCGCTGGAACGAGGTCTACGAGCACGCGCCGGGGCTGATTGCGCTGTGGGGCGGCGACGGCAGCCTCATTGCCGGCGTCACCGACCCCGTGTTCGTCGCGCGCGACCTGAAGAACGCGTTCGGCGACCGGCTCTACGCCATGGTCACGCGCCACCGCCGCGCGGAGGACGTCACCGTGGAGAAACGCCTCCGCGAGCGTGCCGCGCGCTTTCGCATCCCCACCGTGGCCGCAACCGAGGTGCTCTACCACACCCGCGCACGCCGCGACTTGCAGGACGTGCTCACCTGCATCCGCCACGGGGTAACACTCTCCAACGCGGGGCGCATCACCAAACCCAACGCCGAGCACGCGCTCAAGTCACCCTACGCCTTCGCGTCGCTGTACGAAGACGACCTGGCGTCCGTGTCACGCACGGAAGAAGTGGCGGCACGGTGCACGTTCTCGCTGGTGGAGATCCGCTACCGCTATCCGCTGGAGGCGCTGCCCGACGGCAGCGGCGCCTTCGAGCACCTGCGCCAGTTGACCTTCGCGGGCGCGAAGGAACGCTACCCGCGCGAACGCTTCCCCGCCGGCATTCCGCCGGAGAGCACGGCGCAACTGGAGAAGGAACTGCGCATCATCCACGAACTCGAGTACGAGGGTTACTTTCTCACCATGCACGAGATCGTGCGCTTCTGCCGCGCCCGGAACATCCTCTGCCAGGGCCGCGGCTCGGCGGCCAACTCCGCCGTCTGCTACTGCCTGGGCATCACCGCCGTCGACCCGGTGCGCATGGAACTGCTCTTCGAGCGTTTTATTTCCAAAGAACGCGCGGAGCCGCCCGACATCGACCTCGACATCGAGCACAACCGCCGCGAAGAGGTGATCCAGTGGGTGTACGAGAAATACGGGCGCACCCACGCGGCCATGGTGGCCAACGTGGTGCGCTACCGCGCGCGTTCGGCGGTGCGCGAGGTGGGCAAGGTGCTCGACATCCCCGACACCACCGTCGACCGCGTGGCGCGCCTGCTATCGCACTACGACGACGTCACCCCCGCGTCACTCGACCGCGCTGGCTTCGACGCCGAGACACCGGCGCACCGCCACCTCGCGCGTCTCACCGCCGAGATCCAGGACTTCCCGCGCCACCTCTCCATCCACCCCGGCGGTTTTTTGCTGGGCCACGAGCCGGTGAAGGACCTGGTCCCCATCGAGAACGCCACCATGGCAGGGCGCACGGTAATCCAGTGGGACAAGGACGACCTCGAGTCCCTCGGCCTGTTCAAGGTGGACCTGCTGGGGCTGGGGATGCTCACGGTGGTCAACCGCGCCTTCGATCTGCTCGGTGCCCACCACGGGCGCCACCTCACCATGGCCACGGTGCCGGCCGATGACGAACCCACCTACGCCATGATCCGCCGCGCCGACACGGTGGGCACCTTTCAGATCGAGAGCCGCGCCCAGATGGCCATGCTGCCGCGCTTGAAGCCACGCCACTATTACGATCTGGTTATTGAAGTTAGCATTGTGAGGCCCGGCCCCATCACCGGGGGCATGGTGCATCCCTACCTGCGGCGCCGAAACGGCGAAGAGCCGGTGGTCTATCCCCACCCGAGCCTCGAACCGGTGCTCAAAAAGACGCTCGGCATTCCCCTCTTCCAGGAGCAGGTGATGAAGCTCGCGGTGGTCGCGGCGGACTACACGCCGGGCGAGGCGGACCAGTTGCGCCGCGACATGGCGGCGTGGCGGCGCAGCGGGCGGCTGGAACGCCACCGCGAGAAACTGGTCTCGCGCATGCGCGCCAGGGGAATCGAGGAGGAGTTCGCCGAGCGTGTGTTCGAGCAGATCCGCGGCTTCGGCGACTACGGCTTCCCCGAGAGTCACGCGGCCAGCTTTGCGCTCATCGCCTACGTGTCCGCGTGGCTCAAGCGTCATTACATCGACGCCTTCACCTGCGCGCTCCTCAACGCACAGCCCATGGGTTTCTACTCACCCGCCACACTCATCGAAGACGCCAGACGCCACGGGCTGGTCGTGCTGCCCGTGTGCATACGCGAGAGCGCGTGGGACTGCACCCTCGAGCGCAGGGACGATTCCCTCGCCGACCTGGGGCGCCGCCACCCCGGCGACTTCGGCGCGCGTTCCTTTGCGGTGCGCATGGGGCTGCGCTACGTGAAGGGACTCGCGTCGGCCACCGGGGAGCGTATCCTCGCCGCGCGGCGCGCGCACGCCTTCGCGTCGGTGCAGGACGTGGTCACGCGGGCCGCGCTCGACGAACGCGCACGCTCAAAACTCGCCGAGGCGGGGGCGTTCGCGGTACTCGAGCCGGGACGGCGCGAAGCCCTGTGGCAGGCACGCGGCACCCGGGAAACCGTGCCCATCGAGATGTCCGGCGACGAACGCGACGTCGCCTTTGCTGAGCTCTCCGAACTGGAGACGGTGGCGTGGGACTACGAGACCACCGGCCACAGCACACGCGGGCACCCGCTGGGCGCGATGCGCGCGCGCCTGGCGGCACTCAGTCTGCCCGACGCGCGCGGCGTCAATACCCTTCCCAACGGCCGCCGCACGCGCTATGCCGGGCTGGTGATCGTACGCCAGCGCCCGTCCACGGCGAAGGGCGTCGTGTTCATGACGCTGGAGGACGAGACGGGCTTTGTGAACGTGGTGCTATGGAAGGACGTGTTCGACCGATATGCCCTGCTGGCCAGGACCGCGTCGTTCCTGGGGGTAACGGGAAAGATCCAGCGCGAATCCAATGTGGTGCACGTGGTGGCGGAATCGCTGTGGGAACCGGACTCCCTGCGCGCACCCGCGCGCGCGCGCAGCCGCGACTTTCACTGAGTTCAGACCTCGCTCCGCAGGCGCACGCCACCCCGGTACAGCAGGATCACCGCCGGCATCAGCACCAGGTGATACAGGCCGCTGCTGTTCACCGGATCGAAGACATTCACGTCCAGCGCCTGGATCGCCGACGCCGCCAGCATGATCAGGATACCGCCGATCATCTGCCATGACCCGCTGCCATTTCGGATGCCCAGCACGCTCATCAGCAGCAGAAAGAGCAGCGCCGGCACATAATTGATGATGACGGCGGCGTAGGATCCATTCACCTGGATCACGATGGCATAGACCACCAGCTGAACCAGGCCCGCCGCCATCAGAACGCGCCGCACGCGCGCGGTGAAGAACTGGCACGCCGTCGTCATGAGCATCAGGAACGCCACCGCGCCGATGACCAGCCAGTTGGTGCGCTGAATGGCATACCGCGGCAGTCCCTGCCCCTCGAAGAAGCCGTGGTCGATGCCCCCCAGCAGGGCCGACAACCCCAGCAGCAGCATCATGCCGCTCCAGAACCAGGCCGCCGAAAAGCGGCTGCCGCGCCGCTGCGCCAGCATGCCGGCCAGAAAGAACGCCTCGCAGGCCAGCAGGAAGTTGGTGATCGAAGTAACGCCGAGCGCGGTCATGCGGCGGGAGCCTAGCCCCCCCGCGGGCGAGGCGCAAGGGATCTTCAAAAAGTGCGATTTTTCCTTCGAAACGCCGCGCGAATTGCGCTAAAGTTATGGACTGCGATAGCCATCTCCCGGTGCACCGCCCCTGACCATCTCATCCGCACCGCACCGGGACCGCATACCCTGCGGCACTTCTGTGCATTACCGAACCAACCGGTTGCCCCCCGCAACCAGCACGGAGGATTTCAGCCATGCGATCATCTCCCCGGCATTACACAGTCTCATGGATTGTCCTTATAACCACCTGCGCCGCGCTCGCGGTCTTTGCGCCCGGCGCATTCACCGATGACAGCACGCCGATTACCGGCGCGCCCCGGGGGTGGACACGGCCCGCTCCGGAGGCGTCGTCACCGCCCGATTTTCCGGCTCTCGAAACGTCTGCTTTTGAGGCCGCGGCACCCGACGAGGCCCGCTGGATCAACGGCGAGCTGCTCGCACCGCTCCCCACGGATCCTGACCTCCGCCGCCAGGCGCTCCAGCAGGCGGCAGCGAATGCCGCTGCGACCCCCTCCGCTCCGGGTGTTGTACACACCACCGGTGCCCAGGGTGGCAGCGATGTTTCGCTCTCGGGCGGTCGCTCGACCGATGACAACATCCCGCACGTCGAGCCGTACATCCCGGCCGAGGTGCGCAACGGCAAGAAGACCTGGAATCTCAAGCTCCCCGATCAATTCGTCGCCGATCCGCAGCTCATGCTGGGCGTCGATCCGGAGAGCGGCAAGGCCCTGAATCAAAACGAACAGGACCGGGCCATCACCACATCGTTCGCGCCGGCGCTGCAGCACCAGTTCGAGGGCATCGGCCAGACCAACCTGACCCCGCCGGATTGCGACCTCTCGGTGGGACCCAGCCACGTGATGGCGGTCGTCAACGCGCGTTTTGCGATATACGACAAGTGCGGAAACAACCTCTACGAGAACAACATTGCCACCTTCGTTGGCAACGGCACGGATTTCTTCTTCGACCCCAAGGTTGTCTACGACATCTGGGACGGACGCTGGTACATCACCTGTCTGGTCCGCAACAATTCGACCCTGGCCTCGTGGGTCATCCTGCTCTACTCGGATGACTCCAACCCGATCGGGGCATGGAACTGGCATTACCTCGACTTCCGCCTCAACGGGGGTACCAGCACGAACTTCTGGGCCGACTATCAGGATGTTGGTACGGACCCGAACTCAATTTACATCAGCGCGAACATGTTCAACTGGTCGAGCCCGCCCGCCTTCCAGTACGCGAAGCTGCGCTGCCTCGACAAGGCGGACGTCCTGGACGGCGGTGGCGTGTGCTGGTGGGACTACTGGAGTCTGACCAACCCCGGCGACGGGAGTCTGGCCTTCTCGCTGCGAACCAGTGAGATGATCTCCTACCCGAGTGCCTACTGGCTGGTCAACTCCGTCAGCTACGGTGCGTCATTCATGACGGTATGGAAGGTCACCGGGGCCACCGTGTGCACGGGCCCCACACTGACCAGCTACAACATGCCCACAGCAGCCTACGACGATCCCCCGGCCGCGCTGCAGCCCAACGGCACCTACGTGGATTGCGGCGACGCACGCCTGCAGAACTCGGTGTACTACAACAGCAACGTGTGGGCCGGGCACGCGCGGCGCGTCAACTGGAGCGAGCCCACGGATCGATCCGCGGTTGCCGTGTGCCAGTTCAACCCCAACACGCTCGCGGTCAACTTCTACGTGGGCTTCGGGGCCGCCGGGCTCTACTACGCCTACCCCGCGGTCAACTTCGACACGGCCCTCAACGGCATCGTCGCGTTTTCCCGCGCGGGGCCGACCGAGAACCCGGGCTCGCGCTACGCGGACCTCGCCAACGGCGGTCCCTGGGGAAGCAGTGCCCTGCTCATCTCCGGCAACACCAGCTACACCGGCAGCAGCGACGCCGGCACCCTCGCCGACCCGTATCGCTGGGGTGACTACTACGGGGCCGCCCTCGACCCCATCAACTACCGCGCCATATGGATGTACGGCGAATACACGGTGAACGCCTTCAACTGGGGCACGCGCGTCGGCGTGGTGTCGCCGCAGGGCCCCGGTGTGCTGTCGGTGACGCCATCGCCCGGACTCGTATCCGGTGGCCTGGCCGGCGGTCCGTTCTCGCCTTCCGGCATCAACTATACGGTCAGTAACACGGGCAACGCCCCGCTCACCTGGTCGCTCTCCGGCGTCAACACGTGGAATTCTGCGTCGTCGACGGGCGGACAGCTCGGAGCGGGCGGGTCGACGATTGTGAGCATCAACATCGACGCCTCGGCGAACGCCTTCGGGCCGGGCATCTACACGGACGCCTACACCTTCGCCGATTGCTACAGCGGTGCGGCGCTCGGGCGCAGCACCGTGCTGCACGTGGGTGCGGATGGTTCCTGCGACGGCTCCCAGCTGGCGCTCACGCCGGGTATCGCGCCGCCCAACTACGGCGCGGACGGAGCCACCTATGAGCGCGGGGTCTACATCACCGCCATCAAGGACTTCAGACTCTGCGCGATGGCCTACAAGCTGGAGTTGTCGAGCCTGCCGCGCACGCTGACGGCGCGTATCTACGCGGCCAACGGGGTCACGCGCGGCGCGCTGCTGGCGACCGGCAGCATCGCCATCACCCAGCAGGGCAACGTGCTCCACCACGTGCCCATCAGCTACACGCTCCAGTCCTGTCAGGACTACGAACTGGTGTTCGAAATCGCCGGTGGCGATGCGTGGGAGTGGTGGAGTGAGGGCGGGATTACCGAACCGTTCGACGTGGGTGGCGCCATTCGTGTCCGCGACGGTTCCCTTAACGGTGGTGCCGGCAACACGGCGCTGCCCCACATCGAGATCACCGGCATCGCGGCACCCAACCCGGCGATGCTCAGCGACCTCGGCGGCCCCGGGGCGCCTCCGAATTCCGCCCCCGACGACAACAACGAGCGCGGCATCTTCATCAAGGCGCTCGACACCGCCCAGCTGTGTGCATTCGGGTGGGAAGCCGACCTTCCCGCCGGTTCCCAGCTGACCGCACGCGTCTACCGGGCCACCGGCACCGTCCGTGGCGCGCTGGTCGCGGAAGGAACCTACACGGTTCCGTCTTCCGGCCTCCAGTTCCACGACATCCCCATCAACTACCAGTTGGAGGAGGGCCGCGACTACGACCTCGCCGTTGAGTTCGGCGTCACCAACTCGTGGCCGTGGTGGGACGAGAACACGTTCGCGGAGCCCTACGACGTGGACGTGTTCCGGGTGGTCGATGCGGAGGCGTTTGGCTCGGCCATCAACTACGCGTTGCCCCACTACCGGGCAAGCTGGGAGGAGAAGACCGGAGGTTCGCCCTTCGATCTGCGCAAGATCACCGACGTGCTTCCCCCACCCAACAGCGCCAACCAGCCCAACTCAGAGTACGGCGCGTTCGTGACGTCCAACATCAGCCAGCAGGTCTACAGCATCGGCTGGATGGCGGACGTTCCTGCCGGCCAGCCCATCATCGCCAACGTGTACGATGCAACCGGCATCGTGCGCGGCGCGCTCCTCAGCACGGGTACCGTGATCTCGTCGGGTCCCGGCATGCGCTGGCACGACATTCCGCTGGCGGCACCGCTGGTGGCGGGCCAGGACTACGACATCGCCATCCAGTGGGCAACTATCAACGAGTTGCGCTGGTGGAGCGACACCTCCGGGTTGCCGTACACCATCAACGGCGTCATCACGGTTCGTGACGGCGAGTCCCAGGTGTATGGCGGCGCCGGCAACACCGCACTCATCCACATGCGCATGCACGCGTGCGATGAAAACGCGACACCGGTGCTGGACGGGCCGCAGAAGACACCGTTCTTCATGGCGGCGCCCGCACCCAACCCGATTGCCACCTCGGCTCGGCTGAACTTCTCGCTGGAGGAGGACGGTCCGGTGACGATCACCGTCTACGACGTGGCGGGACGCCGCGTACAGACCCTGATCGACGGTCAGCATACGCCGCGGGGATGGCACAGCATCGACCTCAACTCGAGCGGGTACGCCAGCGGCGTGTACTTCCTCAAGATGCAGTCGAACGCAAAATCGCTGTCGCGCAAGTTCGTGGTCGTGCACTGACCGCGACGGAAGCAAGGCAGTAACGCACAAGGGGCCGGCCACCGTGGCCGGCCCCTTGCCGTTGGCGTCAGCGCGAGGTGGCAACCAGTGCGCGCAGCAGACCGCGGAAGATGATGCGGTGTACGGGATAGAGACCGTACCAGTAGATGAGCCCGCCCAGTCCCCGCGGCGCAAAGAACGCGGTCTGTACCAGTGTGGTCCCGGTGTCGTCCGGTTTCGCCTCGAACTCGAGCCAGGCGCGTCCCGGCAGCTTCATCTCGGCGCGCAGCCGCAGCAACCTGCCGGCCTCAACGGCCTCCACGCGCCAGAAATCGAGCGCATCCCCGACGCGGACGTCCACAGGATCGCGCCTGCCGCGACGCATCCCGACACCACCCAGCAGGCGATCCACCACGCCCCGCAACCGCCACGACCAGTTCCAGAACAGCCAGCCGCGTCGACCGCCCAGACTTGCGAAGTTCAGGAATGCGTCCCGCGGCGCGGCGGCCACACGCGCCTGCCGGCGCTCCATGATCATGCCCTCGCGCGTGCTGAGGACCAGCGGCGGCCGGTCCCCCTGCGAGGTCATCAGGGCGTCGCTCCACGACGACTCAACGCGGTTCGCATCCAGTTGCGAAAGCGCCAGGCGCACCGCGCGGTCGTAGTCCATGGGCACGATCGATGGGAAGAGGCTTCGGGCCGATGTGTCCCGCACCACGACCTCACTGCGCAGCCCCTCCACCAGTGGCCGCGCGATTACCGACGGGACCGGCGTCACGATGTGCACCCAGTACGACGACAGGCGCGGCGTAAGCACCGGCACCGGGAGCAGTACCCGCCGCAGACCCCGCGCGCGCGCGTAGCCGGTCATCATCTCACCGTAGGTAACCACGTCGGCCCCGCCGATTTCGACCACGCGCCCGGCCGACTCGCTGCTCGACAACGCCGCCACCAGGTAGTCCACCACGTCGTCAATCGCGATCGGCTGCGTACGCGTATAGACCCAGCGCGGACAGATCATCACCGGCACGCGCTCGGCCAGGTAGCGGATCATCTCAAATGACAGGCTTCCCGAGCCGACAATGACCGCGGCGCGAAACTCCGTCACCGGCACGCCGGCCTCACCCAGCGTAACCCCCGTTTCCTGACGCGAGCGAAGGTGCGCGGACAGGGCCGTGGTGCTGTCTCCGAGCCCGCCCAGGTAGATGATCCGGCTCACCCCACCCGCGGCCGCGGCGGCTCCGAAGTTGCGCGCCGCCAGCACGTCGCGCTCGTGAAATCCCGCCCCGCTGCCCATGCTGTGAACCAGGTAGTAGGCCGCGTCCACACCCCGCATGCACGCGTCCAGTGACTCCCGGTGGAGAACGTCGCCGGCGACGATCTCCACGCGATCCACCCAGCGCCGGCCAGCCAGCCGCGCGGGATCCCGCGCGAGGCAACGCACGCGGTGTCCCGCCGCCAGCAGTGCGGGCACCAGGCGCCCCCCGATGTAGCCCGTGGCACCGGTTACCAGGATCGTCATGGCCCCACCACCATACGTGTGTCTCGACGGGATTCGAGTACTCCAGCTATCATCGCGACAAGTTACGAACGAAAGGACGACCCATGCAACTCATGCTGAACTGCCTGTGGATGACCCGCGCGGAGGAATTGCTGAGAGGTGCCGAGGAACTCGCCCCGGCCGACATGACCAACGCACGAACCCGTGCCGCGGGCCACAACCAGCGCGCCATGGCGGCCATCGTCGCCGAGTTCACGGTGGCGCGGGAGAATCTGCTCGCACGCCTGGACGCCGCCACCGATGACGACGTCACCCGCGCCGCCGTGCACCCGCGCCTCAAGCGGCCCATGCGCCTGGTCGACCTGTGCTTCTTCGTGGCCGAACACGACGATCATCACCTGGCGGTTGTTACCCGCGCGCTGCGCGCCCAGGGCCACTGAAGCCGCCTAGCGGTACGCCTGCGGATGCCGGGTGTGGAAGTCGGTGGCTTCCTGGTATGCCCTGGCCACCGCCAGCACGGTGGCGTCCCCGTAGAGCCTGCCCATGAAGGTGATGCTGGTCGGTTCCCCGTCCTCGTCGAAGCCATTGGGCAGCACCACGCACGGGTGACCGGTGAGATTGGTGATCAGCAGGTTGTCACCGCCAAAGCTCGGGGTGATGTACACGTCCACCGGCAGTTTCTCCATTTCCCGCATCAGCTCCGTGCGGATGCGATTGGCCTGGATGTACTCGACGGCGGGGATGAACCGCGCGGCGCGGAACGTGTTGGGCCACGCGTTCTTGATCTGCCGCACCATAAGATCGTCGCGATTGCTGCGCGTGAGGTCGTCGAACGCAGCCGCCGCCTCCGCGGAAAGAATGCACCCCAGCGGTGATGCGTCCATCGCGGGCAGTTCGATGGGGGTCAGGGTCGCTCCCAGTGCGCGCAGCTTCTCGAGTGTTGCGTTGTCGCGCTCCCGGTTGGGGTAGTCCTCCTCGAACATGGACTTGACGAAGCCGATGCGGAGATCCGCGAGCTTGACATCGGGACGATAGGCGAACGGCCCGTCGACCACCGCAGGGTCGATTCCATCGGCTCCACGGATGGCCTGGAAGACGATCGCACAATCCTCGACCGACCGGCAGATGGGCCCGATCTTGTCCATCGACCACGACAGGGCCATGGCACCGGCGCGGCTCACGCGGCCGAACGTGGGCCGCAGGCCGGTGGTGCCGCAAACGGTGGACGGCGAGACGATGGAGCCCCAGGTCTCGGTTCCGATCGCAAACGGCACCAGCCCCGCCGCGGTCGCCGACGCCGATCCCGCCGAAGAACCGCTGGACCCCTTCTCGGTGTTCCAGGGGTTGCGCGTCCTGCCCCCGAACCAGACGTCGCCCCAGGCCAGCGCGCCCAGCGTGGTCTTCGCCACCAGCACCGCCCCGGCTTCATCGAGCTTGCGGATCACGGTGGCGGTATCGTCGATGGTCTGATCCCGGTACGGCATGGCGCCCCAGGTGGTCTTGGTCCCCTCGACGGCCAGAAGGTCCTTCGCACCGTAGGGCATCCCGTGCAGCGGTCCGCGGTACTTGCCCCTGGCGATTTCCGCATCCGCGCGCCGGGCCGCATCCATCGCGCGCTCCTCGGTGAGACTCACCACACACTCGAGCGCCGGTCCGTATCGCTTGAGACGAGCGAGGTACATGGTGGTGAGTTCGACCGACGTCACCTGCTTCGTCCGGATGAGCTCGGCCAGATCGGCGACGGGCCAGAATGCGACATCTTCCAGATTGGCGGGCCGCTTGACCTTGCGGGGCTTGCTCCAGCGCGGACCGGACGAAGCGGCGGGAGGCGGACCGGACGCAAGTCGCAGTACCAGCGCGGGCGGAACCGCGTTTGGTACCGGCGTGGCCCTCATGCTCCCGTAGCCTTCCAGATAGTCGGCGAGGTCGGACTGCATGGAGTCCCGCTCCGCGTCGTCAAACTCGAGCCCGATGATCTTCTCGGCGCCGGCGATGTCGCTCTTCGAGAACGGCAGATCCCCCTGCGCCACGCCCACTATATATCCCACGGCCAGGGCCGTCGTCGAAATCGCAAGCACGGCACGAATACGCATTATCTTCCCTCCAGGACCGCTAGCATCTCATCCACACGAACGAACTTCTCGCGCGGTTTTCCCACCGCGGCGCCCCGCGCCACTTCCGCCGCATCGATGCAGCGCCAGTCTTCGTAGGACACCACGCGCACGCCCCGCTCCGCGAGCAAAGCGCTAACCGCGTCCCGCGACGGCTCCTCGCACGCGGGCAGCGCAGGAATATCCGCCAGCACGTGTTTGACCGTCTCGAAGCTGTCCGGCTTGTTGGTGCCGATGATCCCCGACGGGCCGCGCTTGATCCAACCCGCCACGTACAGCCCCGGCACCGCCTTGCCGTCCCGCGTGATGCGCCCCTCCAGGTTGGCGAATACACCGCTGCGGTCATCGAAGGGGATGCCGTCGATGGGAACGCCCCGGTAGCCCACGCTGCGGAACAGGACACCGCAGCGGACCGTCTCGGTGACCCCGGTTCCGCGCGCCTTCTGCCGTCCGGCGTCGCCCGTCAGTTCGTTGCGTTCCATGAGCACCGACTCCAGATGTGACGCGCCCTGCAGCTGTTGCGGCCCCCGGTAGAACTGAATCATCAGGCGACGACTCTTCCCCGCGGGTGCACGGGCCGCGAGGTTCTTCAGGAGCTCGTAGTTCTTGATGGCGTCGCGCCACTTGAGTTCTTCGAGCTCCGCGCGGCTGGCCGCGTTGAGTTCGAGTTCCACGGGGTCCACCAGGACGTCGCAATCGGCAAGTTCCCCGAGTTCCTTCAGTTCGGGAGGCGTGAACGCGGCCTGCACCGGCCCGCGCCGGCCCACCATGCGCACCTCGCGCACCTTCGAGTCCGCCAGCACATCCAGCGCGTGGGCGGCGATGTCGGTGTGCTTGAGTTCGTCCACGGTCTTGGCCAGGATGCGCGCCACGTCCATGGCAACGTTGCCCTGACCGATGACCACAGCGCACTCGTGGGAAAGGTCGAAGTTGTGATCGCGGTAGGCGGGGTGCCCGTTGTACCACGCCACGAACTCGGTGGCGGTGTAGCTGCCGGGAAGATCCTCGCCGGGAATGCCGAGGCGGCGGTCGGTCTGCGCGCCGGAGGCAAACACGACTGCGTCGTAGAAGCGCCTCAGTTCCATGACGCTGATATCGCGTCCGACCTCGACATTGCCGAACAACGCGAAGCCCGGATGCCCCGCCGTCTTTTCGTAGCGGGCGATGATGTTCTTTATCTTGGGATGATCGGGCGCAACCCCGTACCGGACGAGGCCAAACGGCGCCGGCAGCGCCTCGAACATGTCAACCTGGGTGGACGCTCCACCCGCAAGAAGCGCCTCTGCGGCGTAAAATCCGCTGGGTCCGCTGCCCACCACTGCGATGCGGAGCGGACGGTCCCCGCGCACCATCGTGAACCCCTTTCTCGGGAAATGCCGCACACCGCGCTTTCAGTCGGCGGCGGCAGGACGGGCGAGGGACAGACCTCGGCCCAGGTTCCCTCGACGACGATCATCTTCGTGCGCGCCGTCTGGTGTCGCATGCGGCGCGCATCCCGGTACTCCGGAGACTCGAGCCACTGACGGGCTCGATCGATGCTCTCGAATTCGAGGATTACCACACGTCCGGGGTTCCAGTCACCCTCGAGAATCCTGGTACGTCCGCCGCGGGCCAGGTAGCGGCCGCCGTACAACGCGACGGTCTCACCCGCCATGGCCTTGTAGCGCGCATACCCCTCGGGGTCGGTGATCTCGATGTCCACAATAACGTACGCCGACATGTCATTCTCCACTTATCAGGGCGCGGCCGGGAGGCTGCGCAGGTAGGCCGCAACCGACTCCCCTTCCCGCTCGCGCAGGTTCACGCAGTCAGATATCTGCTCGGACACCTTGGCCATGCTGGCGCCGGTACCCTCCACCTGGTGCTCCGGATCCGCAAAGAACTTCTGCGCGGCCTCCATGCGCTGCTCCGAACACCCGCTCACGAAGTACGGGAAGTACGACGTGAACTCGGGCGGCACGCGCGCCGCCAGCGCCGTGTAGTTGTGGGTCATCCACTTGTACACGCGGTCGCGCCCCTGCTCGGTGGCAAAGAGACCGGCGACCACCTGCCACATGTCCGTTGGGCGGACATTGTCGCTCAGCACGTAGCCGAGGGTGGCATCCTGCAGGGCGGGATCCTGGAAACGTCCCAGCGCCGCCAGATATCGGTTCTTCTCCGTCGGATTCTTGGAATTCTCGTAGTGCGCGCGGAACTCTCCGTACAGCGCCTCGTCGCCATCAATCGCCGCCACCCCGAGCACCGCGCCCGCAACCGAGGCGTCGACTGAACTGGGATCCTCCAGGTAACGGGCGGTCATCGCCTTGCAGTAGGCGCGCACGGCGGGGTCGCGCCCGTCGTCACCCAGCATGCGGATCATTCCGGGCCGAATCCCGGCGACCACCTCGGAGTCGTTGTCGCGCGGCTCGATGCCGTAGCGCTCACGCGCCGGCCCCAGCGCCCGTTGCACGTAGGCGGCATACTCGGTGGTCAGGTCGTCGCTGACGAACGCCCCGCGCAGACCGTTCAGATCCTCGATCACGGCGGAAACGATATCCGGCTCCGGCGTCCCAGCGAACGACGCGGCCAGCGCCAGGTATTCGTCACCGCTGATCTCCCCGGCCGCCAGCAACGCGCGCGCGTTGGACAGGAAGCGCGCCCGCTCGCGCTGGCCCATGGTCTGGTCCGGAGCGGATGCAATCTTTACCATCATCTCCGCGGGAACGATCCAGCGGTAGTAGCCGGCGCCGCCCTCGTCGGGCATCACCCATTCGACGTGGCCGGGAACCTCGACGCGCTTCGACTCCTTGTCCAGGAGCACGACCCGCGTCTGCACGTTCTTCCCATCGGAGATCTTCAGGCGCACCGGCACCGTCCACAGCGCCGGCGTGGCGTCACCGCCGTGGTTGACGAATCGCTTCTGCGATACCGTCAGGACGCCACCGTCGCCCACTTCCACACGCACCAGCGGAAAGCCGGGCTGGTCGAGGAAGCTCGAGAGCAGGGGCTCGAGGTTCGCGTCCGCCGCGTTGGAAAGCGCGGCAAACAGGTCCGACCCCACGGCATTGCCCCACGCATGGTCGTGCAGGTACTGGCGCACACCGCGCCGGAATGCCTCTTCACCAATGAACTGCTCGGTCATGCGCAGCACGGTGCGCCCCTTCTGATAGGCGAGACCGATGTCCTCCATGATGTCGTTGCCGGAGTCCACCTTCTTGCGCACGGGGGTGGTGGACTTGCGCGCGTCGCCCATCATGGTCTGGTTGACCTCCTGGGCGAAGTCGCTCTCCAGGTCCGCGTCGGGATACAGCTGTACGGCGATCTTCTCCGAGAGCCAGTCCGCAAACGACTCGTTGAGCCACAGGTCATCCCACCACGCCATGGTGACGTAGTCTCCGAACCACATGTGCGCCACTTCGTGTGCGGTGACGAAGTCGAGCCGCCGCATCTGGGCTTCGCTCGACGTCTCCGGGTCGACCAGCAGCAGGCGGTCACGGTAGGTGATCGCACCCGGGTTCTCCATGGCGCCCGGCCAGTACTCGGGCACAGCAATCAGGTCGAGCTTTTCGTAGGGATACGGAATGCCGAAGTAGTCCTCCAGCGCCGCCACGATCTTCGCCGTGGTTGTTGCCGCGTACTTGCCCAGCTTCTTCTGTCCCTTGGTCATGTAGACGCGCCCCGGCACCTTCATCCCCGTAATGGGAACGCTCTCGAGCGGCCCGGCAGCGATGGCGATGAGGTAGGTGGAGGTTGGCGGCATCTTCTTGAAGACGATCGTCTTGTCGGCCGCGCCCATGATTTCCTTTTCGACTGGTGCGTTGCTGACCGCTTCCTGCTGCATGGGTACCGTCACGGTCAACTGGAAGGGAATCTTGTAGATCGGTTCGTCCCAGCACGGGAAGGCCTTGCGCGCGTCCATGGCCTCCATCTGCGTGAACAGGTAGCCGCGCCCCTCGTACACGACACGGTACAGGCCCACCGCGCGGGTGTTGTACGGCTTGGAGAACGAAATCGACAGCGTGTAGGCGCCGGGCGCCAGTTCGGATGCCGCGGTCGCGCGCTGGGTGCCGCGGTCGCCCGCGGACGCGATCTCGACGCCAACGCCCCCCCCCTCGCCACGCAGCTCGACTGTGTCGAGTGTCATCTCCTCGGCGTGGAAGAGGAACTCCCGGGTGGGACGCTCGACGCGCAGGTCGATACGGACCGATCCGGTGTAGTCGTCCTTGTCGGCATCGAGGTCCAGTTCGATGGCCATGAAAGTGGGGGCGACGTTCGGGTCCAGCCGGGGCTCGTCCGCGAGGGACGGCACCACCGCCAGGACGACGAGGAACAAACTGATCCATGCCGGAACCGGCCATGACCTGAGTCGCATGAGATCCTCCGAGTAGGTGGCAAGTGCGCGTGACGGGAAAGGCGGAATTCTAACACATTGCCGGGACTACGGCGGCGGCGGCGGCAGGGTTTCAGCGGCCCTTGAGGGCGTTGGCGATCCAGAAGGTCCGGTGCACCGAGGTGATCACGGTTCCCACCGCGATCAAGACCACGCTGGCCGCAACCACCGTGCCCTCGCCCCGTCCCAGGGCAGCCGACAGGGTGGGATCGAGGATGGACCCCAGGCCCAGGATGATCATGCGCTCGGCGCGCTGCATCATTCCCACCTTGCACAGCACGCCGAGGCTCTCGCCGCGGGCGCGTGTGTAGCTCACCAGCAGCGAGCCCCCCAGGGCCACCACCACTGCCAGCGACCTCCAGCCACCGGCGAAATAGTAGGCCAGGCCCGCGAAGGCGAAAAACTCGGTGAATCGATCCAGGGTGGAGTCGAGAAACGCGCCGCGCGCGTCCGCAACATGCGTGGCGCGGGCCACCTCCCCGTCCATGACGTCGGCCAGACCGCTGACGAAGATAAGCGCCCCGGCAACGGGATGATGACCGGTTGCGTACGCCACCATGCTGCCCAGACCGCAAACGATGGCGAACATATTATAGAAGAGCGGGCTCAGGCCGGCGGCCACCGACCCGCGGGTCACCGGGCGGATCAGCCAGTAGAACCAGTTGCGCACCCAGAACCCGAGGACGAACGTGCCCCCGCGCCCGGTGCGATCGTCCACCACGCGTCCCGCCGCAGTCATCCGGTAAGCGAGCATCGTCACCAGCGCGAACCCCACCACACACACCAGCGAAACAATCTCCGGCCTCATGCATCGCTCCCGTCCGCCGGCGTGCCGGCTCCCCGGTTTGGATCGTTGTCGCGCATGGCGCGAATCACGCGCAGCGCCTTCGGCCAGAGAAAAATGATCGGGAAGCGCCGCTCCGATTTGGTGAGTTCGATGCGCACCCCCGAGCGGCGTTCGATCTTGCGCACGATATAGTCCAGCCAGTCGTCGAAGGTGAGCATGTACTTGAACCAGCGCAAGGTGGCGCGAAACTTCGAACGCCGGAAGAAGTGCCCCACCCGCCAGCGATGCCGCCGCGTGGGCCGCTTGACGAGCCGGTAGCGATCGTCCTCAACCGCCATGTCGCCCTCGGCGACAGCCCCCTGGAGGACGCGTTCGTAGGCGAGGCGGAAGAAACTCGACTGCGCGTTGTACACCTCGAGCACACGCGAGCGCGCCTCGGGCCGGATCTCTCCGGCGTAGGACACCTCCAGCATTCGCTGGCAGTATTCCATCACGTTGAATGTCTTCTCCAGGAACAATGGCACCCAGTCCAGCGTGAGGTAACGGGCCGCCTCGATGCGGCGTTCCATCGCAATGCGATCCTTTGTGGAGCGGGCGTAGACGATGTGCACGCGCTGCGACAGCCGGCCCCGGAAGAAATGATCCTTCGCGTCCGCCGACATTTCGTGGGCGAGATCCCCCTCGGTGACAATGAAGCACTTGGCGCCGGCGCGCAGGCCACCCGGGTCGTTGAGATAGATGATGTTGGGCGGCAACACCCGGTTGAGGGCCGCCATGATGCCGCTGTGCCGCGACGTGGGCAGCCGCGAGCCGATGGACTCGTAGAAACGCAGGTAGTTCTCGACCACGACGAACAGGTCGGCGGCGCTTCCCTCGCCGGGCGATGTCCCCAGCAACCGCGAGCCAAAGAACACCACCCCCACCAGATTGCGCCCGCATGCCTCGCTCAGCAGGTCGACGATATCGCGGACTTCCGGCGGAACCTGGTCGGGTGCGGCCACGCTTGCACCGGGAAACGGGCGCACCACCTCCCGCGCCGCGCCCCCGGGGCGCAACGGCCCGCTCACGACGACATCACCGGTTCGGCCGGCTCGCGGTCGCGGTGTTGTGATGCTGGCTCATCGCGTCTCATCTGCGCCAGCTTATCACACATGGTCCGCTCCAGCCGGTCGATGAATTCATCGTGGTTGTCGCGTCCGGTTCCATCGTACTCAAACGGCCCCACCGCTTCCGCCCTGCAACGCATGCGCGACACGGTACGGACGAAATCGGGCAGGCGCGCGCTCTTCCACATGCCATCGACGACGAGCACGTGCACCGTCCACGGCCGGGCGGACAGGAACGCGTGCAGCCCGGCCCGCTTCCAGGTTTGTATCTCGCCGTCGGGCGTGCGATGCCCCTCCGGGTATATGACGATGGGGTGCTGCGCGGCACGCGCCAGTTCCCCGAGGCGCTCGATCTCCGCGCGTCCCTTGCGGCCCGGGTAGACGGGGATGTGTCCGTAGAGACGCAGCATGTGCGAGACGAGGGGGACGCCGCGCAGGTAGCGGTAGTGGGCCACCATCTGCGGATACCCGTCGGGCACGCACAGGAATGCGAGCACAATGTCGACCAGCGACTGGTGGTTGGAGACGATGAGGATGCCGCCCTTCGTCGGGACGCGCAGACCGACGTCGAGCCGCGCGCCGAACAACCGAAGCAGCCCGGCGGTCGAATCACGCCCCAGGCGGACGTGGAATCGCAGCAGGGGCTCGAGTCGGCCGGGTGCCAGCAGGGACACCGGCGTGACCGTCACCCACAGCAGAATCTCGAGCGCGACGAACGTCACGCCGACACACAAAAGTGCTATTATTCCAATCAGTTGCCGAATCAATATCATGTAGTCTGGTAAGGTAATTGCACGGGTCCCGGTGGCACCCTGCGCTTCCCCTAAATGGCTTGACGCACCGAGAACGATGCGGCAAAGTATCTTACCACGCTTCGAGGAGGAGACAACCAGATATGAGATCAAGACCGCTGCGAGACGGCGCGCCGGGGGATGCCCGGTCGCCCGAGCAGGAATCGGAGGCGAGCGCCCGGCCGGCGAAGTCGTCGCCCGTGCCCGCGACGCCCGCCCCGTCGTCGGCCAACGACCTCGACTACAGCAACTTCTTCTGGGGTTCCGGCAAGGATCCCTTTGATATCCTGGGTCCCTTCGACGACTGGTTCGACGAGGCGCGCCCGGCCGGTTACTACCTGTTCGGCCAGCCCATGAGCAGCGCGCCGCGTTCGCGTGTCGACGTGGTGGAGCAGCTGCGCAAGGAGCGTCTCTCCGGCCTCATCAATCTGGCGTCCTACAACTACCTCGGCCTGTCCTACCGTCCGGAGGTCATCGAGGCGTCGATCGAAGCGGTTCGCAAGTATGGCACCGGTTCCTCCGGCTCGCCCATTCTGTCCGGCACCACCGAGATGCACGAGGAACTCGGGCGGCGCATCGCGGAGTTCAAGAACAAGGAGCAGTGCCTTCTCTTCCCCTCGGGCTACAGCGCCAACCTCGGCGTCATCGCCGGCATCATGCGCTCCGGAGACCTGGTGGTCACCGACCAGTACGCCCACGCCAGCATCGTTGACGGCATCATCCTCTCCAAGGCGCAGGTGCGCTACTTCCGTCACAACAACGCGGCGGATCTGGAACGGAAGCTCAAGGATTTCAACGGGCGCAAGCTCGTCATCGTCGAAGGCGTCTACTCGATGGACGGAGACCTCGCCAATCTCCCCGAGATTGTCGAAGTGGCGCAGCGCAACGGCGCCCGCATCATGATCGACGAGGCGCATTCGGCCTTCCTGTTCGGAAAGAACGGGCGCGGCGTCGCCGAGCACTTCGGGCTGGACGACGACATCGACATTCACCTGGGCACTTTCTCCAAGAGCCTCGGTGGCCAGGGCGGCTACGTGGCCGGTTCGCGCAAGCTCATCCGCTATCTCAAGGGCTTCGGCCGCTCGCACGTGTTCTCGTGCGCGCTGGCGCCGGGCGTGGTGGGCGGGCTGATCAAGGCGTGCGACATTGCGCGCGACGAGCCCGAACTGCGCGACCGCCTGTGGGAGAACACGGCGGTGCTGCAGGAACACCTGCGCGAGAAGGGCGTCGACATTGGCGATTCCGAATCGCAGGTGATTCCCATCATGATCCGCGACGACGATCGCGTGTTCCAGGTCGCCGAGGACATGATCCACAGCGGCGTGTACCTCAACCCGGTGCGCTACCCGGCGGTTGGCAAGCACCGCTCACGCCTGCGCATTTCGGTTACGTCGTCGCACACCCCGGATGAATTGCGGGAGGCGGCGGACATCATCGCCCGCGTCCTGGACAGGCACGGATTCCTATGCCGCTGACCCAGTACAAGTTCAAGCACGCCGTAAGCGCGTTCTTCGAGATGTCGCGCGACGCCGCCAAACGGGCGCTGCCGGCGCACCTCGAAGCCATGGAGGTCAAACACAGCCTCGGCGTGTTCGCGGTGACCGCGTTCGACTTCACCGGCAGCGAGGTTGGCAGCTACGAGGAACTCGTGCTGGCGGTCATCACCCCGCCGGTACTCGGTGTCGGCGGAGAGTTCCCGCGTTCCGCGTTCTACCCCTTTGTGGTCGGCACCAGCACCGAGGCGTCGCGTCTGCACGCCATCGAACGCTGGCACCTTCCCCACTACATGGCGGACATCCGCGTGGAGTTCGAAGAGAAGGACGGCAGGATGAATGTCCACGCCCACGAGAACGGACGTGGCATCCTGGACATGTCGGTGAGTGCGCACAAGTGGACGCGCGTCAACCACCTCTACCAGGCGTTCACCGTCGATCCCCCCCGGAACTTCAAGGCCGACATCCACATGGAGGGTGCGTTCACCGAGCACGAGGAGGAATCGGGCGAGATCGTCATCCACCCGCACCCCATGTGCGAAGCGCTCCTGAAGGCCGACGTCGCCTCCTACCCGTTCCGTGAGCTCTGGATGAAAGACGGCGTCCAGACGTTCGAGGAACTTCAGACCCTCTAGCACCGGCACCGTTGCCCGTTCCCATGCCCCGGAGCGGATCCTTTGTCGTTGTCGTCAACCCCGCCGCGGGTCGCGGGCGTCGCCGTGCGCGCCTGCGCGACTACCTCGATCGCCTCAGAAACCAGCTCGGAGAATTTCAGCCCGCGGTGACGGAACGCGCCGGCGACGAGGTCGCCATCGTCGATCGCGCGCTGGCCGACGGCGCGTCGACCATCATCGCGCTCGGCGGCGACGGCACCTGGAGCGCGGCGGCCGACCGCATCATCGCCAGCGGCCGGCGCGACGTCGCGCTGGGCCTCCTGCCCGTCGGCACCGGCAACGACTTCGGAAAGTCGCTGGGAATACGCCACGAGCACGCAGACGCGGTGGTCCGGGCCATCGCGGAACGGCGCACCACCACCGTGGACGCGGGCCGTGCCGGCGGCCGTCATTTCCTGAACGTGGTGGGGCTGGGCTTCGACATCGCGGTCATCGACGACGCGGAGCGAACCCCACTGCTGCGCGGCGACCTGCTCTACCGTTTCTGCGCATTGCGCCAGTTGTTTCGCTTCCCCGGCCGCAACGTGACCATCGAATCCCCCGGCCGACCACCGGAGAAGCTGGACATCCTCATGCTCACCGTGAGCAACGGAAACTACTTCGGCGGGTCGTTTCACATTGCACCACGCGCCAGCCTGGCGGATGGCCGTCTGGATGCGGTGGCGATTCGCGACGCGGGACCCTTCACCCGCGCGCGCCTCTTTTCGCAGGTCTCCAGGGGCGCCCACGAAGGTCTGGCCGAGGTCGTGTGCCTGCAGTCTCCCTCCTTCACCCTCCGTTTCGATGGCACGCTGCGCTACGAGATGGACGGCGAGGTGTACGAGGCGCGCGATTCGCTGACGGTCGAGTCGGTTCCCGCCGCGCTCGACATCTGCGTGCCATCCCGGGAGGAGGCTGCATCGTGAAGGCGGTCGTGTTCGACGGCGCCATTCCGCGCTACCTGCTGACCCTCGCTCTGGGTGCGGTGTCGAAGAGGGCGATGACCGGCCCGCTGCGGTGCACCCGGCTGCGCGACGTTCCCGAGCCCGCACTGCCGGGCGATCGCTGGGTGCGCGTGAAGACGCTGCTGGGCGGAATATGCGGCAGCGACCTCAATCTGGTCTCGCTGCACGTCTCACCGTCCACCTCCCCCTTCTCCTCGTTTCCGTTCGTCATCGGGCACGAGAACGTGGGCGTGGTGAGCGAGGTGGGCGCCGCCGTAACGCGGGTGAAACCGGGCGACCGCGTCGTCGTCAATCCCCTGCTCGCATGCGGTACGCGCGGCATCGATCCCCCGTGCCGCCACTGCGCGGGCGGCTACCCCTCTCGCTGCGAGCACTTCACCGACGGCGCACTCGCGCCGGGCATGCTGCTCGGCACCACGCGCGGCCTGGGTGGCAGCTGGGGAGAACAGTACCTGGCCCACGAGAGCCAGGTGACAACACCCGGCGCCGCCGTAAGTGACCGCGCCGCGTTGCTCACCGAGCCACTCGCCTGTGTCATCTCTCCACTCCTCGAACACCCGCCCGCAACCGGCGCCCGCGCGCTGGTAATCGGCGCGGGTTCCATGGGATTGCTGGCCACCTCGGCGCTGGAGGCCCTGACCGACGCGGACGTCACCGTGCTGGCGCGGCACCGGTTCCAGGCGGAACACGCGGAGCACGTGGGCGCTGACCGCATCGTCTCCGGGCGCTCCGCCCAGCGCCTGCAGGAACTCTCCCGGCTTTCCGGCGGCCGCCTGCTGCAGCCCATCCTGGGGCCGCCCATTCACGTGGGCGGCTTCGACGTGACGGTGTTGTGTGTGGGAAGCGACGCCGCCGTACAGGACGCGCTCCGCTTCACGCGCGCGGGCGGTACCATTCTGCTCCTCGCCAACGTGGCGTCGCTCAAGCGGGTCGATTGGACACCCGTGTGGATCAAGGAACTGACCATCCACGGCAGCCTGTGCTACAACGCCCCGGGCCACGCCGGCGCGCACGGGGGCGCGTTCCAGACCGCCGCCAGCCTGCTCGAGGGTTCCCTGGGATCCCGCCTGGAACCCCTGGTGACGCACGTCGTGCCCCGGAGCGACTTCAGGCACGCCCTGGCGCTGGCCTGGGGACGCGGGGGGAGCGGCGCGGTCAAGGTGGCACTGGCAGCGGATTGACCCCCGCCGTAGAACAGCTGCGCGAATGTGCTCAGGCGCCGGGTGAGGGCGGTGATACACTCCGCGTGTACGAAAGACGAGCACGGAGAGAACCGCATGCCTCGCAACACCGCGGAAGTCAGGAACCATGGAACTCAAACCCAGCCAGTATCAAGCCGCCATGCGCCTGCTCAAGAGCGCCGACGAGGCCATCCTCCACGTCATGTCCGGCTGCAAGCGCAAGGACGAGGCATCGCGGCTGCGCCGCGGCATCGAGGAAGCCGAATCCCTGCTAAAGAAAGTCAAGCAGGAGCTTCGGGTCGGATGAGGACGGCATCGCGGCGGGTTGATCCTCTGGCACGCACCCTCACTTTTTCTGAAGAGGTGAACGAATGAAACCGATCCGGGCGCTGGGTCTCGCTCTGGTCATCGGCAGTGCGTCGGCGGCAATGGCCACCGACCCCGGCCGGGCCACCGAGTCCACATCCAACGAAATCATCTATGACATGACCGTTCCCTGGCCGTTCCGCGAGGTCAACAAGGACGACTCAGACGGCGACCGGGTGCTCGACCGCAACGACGCGTGCCCCGGTACGCCGCGGGGCGCCATCGTCGATGCAAACGGTTGCCCCCTCGATACGGACGGCGATGGTGTCCCGGACGGCATCGACCGCTGCGCGGAAACGCCCCGCGGGGCAATGGTCGACCGCCACGGCTGCCCGCAGGACTCCGACGGGGACGGCATCGCGGACGGACTGGACCGCTGCGCACGCACGCCGCGTGGCGCCATCGTCGACGCACACGGCTGCCCGCAGGACTCCGACGGCGACGGCGTCGCGGACGGGATCGACGAGTGCCCGGGCACGTCGACGGAACTCGCCGTGAACAAGAAGGGATGCCCGGTTCTGATCGGCGAAGTTGGTCAGCAGTTCCTCGACGGCGACGCGGTGGCCTTCAACATTGCGTTCTCTTCCGGCAAGGCCGAGATTCAGCCAAGTTCGTACGCGTTCCTGGACAGCGTGGGCGTCGTACTGAACGACTGGCCGGAGGCGAAGGTCGAGATCGGCGGACACACCGACTCGCAGGGCGCCGCGACGTTCAACCAGCAGCTGTCCGAGAAACGCGCGCAGGCGGTGAAGGACTACCTTACGTCCAAGTACAAGAGGATCCGTCCGCGCAACCTGACGCCGGTCGGCTACGGCGAGAGCCAGCCGGTGGCCACGAACGACACGCCGGAAGGCCGGGCGAGGAACCGGCGCGTCGAGTTCAGGCTGACCAATGCCAGCGAGCTGGGCAAGGACGTGGAGACAAAGCGTTACAAGAAACGAAACGAATAGCCGCCGCTTGGTTCATCAAGAAAACTGGGGCGCGGTGTCCGGCACCGCGCCCCTTATTCTCTCAGGCACCCGCGGCCGCTATCTGGCTGGCACGCCACAGGACCGCGACCCGGAGCACGTCGATGTCGGACTTTTTCGGTCGGATGGTGCGCGTGGTCAGTTCCGCCGCCTCGGCACCGGCCGTCTCGATCTCCCGGATCTCCTCCTGCAGTTCCGCCGCCAGACTCTCGTACTGCGCACGCAGGGCGCGGGCATTGTCCTGCGCGTGGGCGACGTCCCGCTGCTGCCGGGCCGTCCGATCCACGCCCCTCGCCGCCGTCGTCGCGCGACCCAGCGCGGCCTGCGAAACCCGCTTGCGGCCCATGAATGCGGTGAGCAGCGTGGCGCCGACCGAAACCGCCGTTTGCATGCGCTGGCTGTTGGCCTGATCCTTCTCGCGTGCGACCGTTGTTTCAGCCCGGCGGATGCGGTCTTCGAGCGTTGCCAGCTTCGCACTGTATTTTGCGCGCAGCTTGTCCACCCGCTCGTCGCGATCAACTCGAAGCGCGTCGGCAATGCGTACACGAAAATCGCGCTCGCTCTCGCCGGGCTTCGACAGCAACCTGAGCCGCTTCACTTCGTGCAGGGTAATGCCGTCCCCCCGATAGAGCGCGTCCGCCGCCGCCTTCGACCACGCCGCAGCACTTCCCTTGCGGCCGGCCGCGGCGGGAAGATCGCCGAACGACGCACCCGCGGCCGGCTCCGGCCCCGGTTCGGGCGCGCGATCGAGTTCTTGCGCCGTGCTCCAGTCGGGCCCCGCGAGGTTCGCCGCCAGGGGCGCTTCCAGCACGACCGTCCTGGTGTGGGGACTGCCATCGGGCAACGCCACGTGCACCCGCGCCTCGGCAATCGCATACGGCACGTAGGTCACGGAAGCACCCGCGGGCGCGGCGCCGAAAATCTGCGGCAGTTCGGCGGGAAGCACCGGCCGCGCCAATGACGCCACGGACATCGGGGCAGCCACGGGCGCGGATCGGCCGGGAGGCGCCTTCTGCGGCGCATCCGCGAGTGCATCCCCACCACCGCCGGGCAGGCGGCGCAGCTGCGCCCGCGTGAGCGGGCCGGCGAGGTAGGACATCACCCAGCGCGTCCGGAACACCACCGGCGCATCGTCGTGAATGTTGTGCATCAGGAACGTGCGCGGCTCGAGCGATCCGATGACCGTCTCCAACCGCTTCGCGTCGACGCTACCTGTCGCACTGGCGAGCCCATCGGCGAGCCGCTTCTTGTCCCTCTCCGTCTGCAGCCGCCCGATGAACCACGTGCCCGCGTTGGAGAGCGCCTTGTAGTCGAGATCCACCGGGTTCTGAGTGGCAAGCACCACACCCACGCCGAAGGCACGCGCCTGCTTCATCAGGGTGAGCAACGGCCGCTTGGAAGGGGGCTCCTCCACCGGTGGCATGAAGCCGAAGATTTCGTCCATGTACACCAGCGCCCGCAGCGACGACGTCCCCGATCGCGTCCGCATCCACGCCACCACTTCATTGAGCAGCAGCGAGACGAAGAACATGCGCTGCGCGTCGTCGAGGTGTGCAATCGAAAAGATCGCCACGCGGGGCTTTCCAGACTCGGTGTAGAGCATGCGATCGATATCGAGCGCATCGCCAGTCAGCCAAGGTTGGAATCCAGGCGAAGCCAGCAGGTTGTTGAGCAGCATCGCCAGCCCGAACCGGTCCCTGGAAGGAAAGAACGACTCCAGTTCCATGACGCCGACGCGCGTAAACGGCGGCTGCTGGACGGTCTGCACCAGCGCCGCCAGATCCAGTTTCCGGTTCTGCTCCCACGTGTGCTGGAGAATCATGGTCAGGAGAATGTGCTCGCGGCTGCGGAGCGGATCGGCTTCGACGCCGAGCAGCGAGAGCAGGCTGGACACGACCCCGCTTGCCCGCTCGGCAATGACCTCGGCACCCTCGCCGGCGGCGCGTGGCGGCTCCAGTGACGCCAGGACCGACACCGCGCGGGCGGCGTCGCTGCCCGGGGTGTAGAGCGTGAACTCGGCGGACTCGCGCAGCCGGCGAATCCGGTCTGCGCCCTGCCCCCATTCGGCCAGGCCCTTTACCCACTTTGCCGCCTCGCGACCCGCGAGTTCGTCGGGCGTGATCCCCTGCTGGCGGGCGGTGTCCTCGTTGATCCAGGGCCGGAACGACTCCGGCGCAAGGTCGGGGAACGTCAGCATGAGGTCCGCAAGGTCGCCCTTGGGATCGATGACGATCGCCGGGACGCCGTCGATGGCGGCCTCTTCCAGGAGCGCAATGCACAACCCCGTCTTTCCGCTGCCGGTCATCCCGACGCAGACGGCGTGCGTGGTGAGGTCGCGTGAGTCGTACAGCAGCGTGGTGTCGGTCACACTGCCGCCTGCATCGACTTCGCGCCCGAGATAGAAAGCTCCGAGCTTCTCGTAGGATGTGTCCATGGTGGCGAGATTAGCGCAAAGACCCCCGGAGTGCAACGGCATGCGTCGCGCGGCCGAATGATGCATATGAATCATTGCTCCGCGGGGCGCACAGAGGGGACAATCGTGTGTTGCGCCACACATTCCAAAGGAGAGCCACCATGCTGAGAATTCTCCTGCCGCGGTCGATGAGGCATTTGGGTCCATTCGCGGCAGTTTTCTGTTGCCTTGTCCTGGCTCTGGGCAGTTGCGGGAGCGACGACCCCACCCAACCAGAAGTCGCGCCGGTAAGCGACCTCGGGGCGATGCCCCCGGTCCCCAAGCCAACCAGCCTGACGAGCGAAGCCAAATCGGACACTGTCACCGTTGTGAAGCCCCTGCGCGTGGTCTTCGCGCCGAAAATCTACAACGCGCTCTCGGACTGGCGCATCCACACCCGCGCCTGCACGGAGGAATTCTGGGTCGCCACCTGCGGAGCATGGTCCGCGTACGAAGAGTTCCCCGCATCCTGGGTGACCGATCTGCCCGCCAAGTGGAACCACGTACCGCCGACAAGTCCCCTCGCCAAGCCCCAGTTTCGCGATATCGAGGGCAAGGCGATGGAGCCAGGAGAGCTCAAGTACTACAAGGGAAAACTCAACAACCACCGCTGCGGCCCCCTGGACATCTACATCTGCTGGAACGACGCGGAGTGGATCACCACCCTTCCGGCCCTCGCAAAGCAGCCCTATCTCTGCCGGGATCGCTTCTGGGTGGTCGCGGGCAAGAGCCAGATCCTCCCGCAGGGCTTCAGCCAGGAGATCACCACATCCATCACGCAGGGTGTCGAGAAGACCGAGTGTGACGAATTCTCGGTTTCGATGACGGTGGAAGGCGAAGTGAGCGACGGGTTCAACAGCCTGAAGACCACGATTGAAGCCAGCTACACCAAGACGGTTACCAAGAGCGTCTTCCAGCAGACATCCGTCGAGACCCGGTACACGCCGGAACCCGTACCCGCGGGCAAGCAGGCCGTCTACCAGGTGTGGGTGCTCGTGGACCGTTACACGATAACGGACAAGAACGGAAAGCCGTTCTCCGATCCAAACTACGCGTTTGGTGCCTGCAAGCGGGTTCACGTGCAGGGCGTTTGGGAAGCGCACGCCATCACGTACTTCCCCGACACGGCCGTGGCGACAGCGCAGGCGGGCGAATAGCGGGGCCAGCGGCGCCCGCGCACAGATCTCGGCCGCCACCCCGACATCCCGGCCCCGCAAGCGGCCGGGAGAACACGCTATGCCCGGGCCCGGGCAGGCTGCTATTCTCCCGGCCGTGCGGAGTCCTGATCCACTGCATGCCGGCCGGCCGCTGATCTCGGCCGTCCTTATCACCCGCGACGAGGAACGCAACATCGCGCGCTGCCTGCGCAGCGTTGCCCCGTTCGCGGCCGAGACCCTCGTGGTCGATTCCGGCAGCACGGACGCCACGGTGGAGATCGCCGCCGGGCTCGGCGCCCGCGTGCTACACAATCCATGGCCAGGCTTCGGACCCCAGAAGCGCTTCGCGGTGGAGCACGCCTCGCACGACTGGGTGTTCTCGATCGATGCCGACGAGGAGGTCTCCCCCGCGCTGGCCGCGGAGATTGCGGCGCTCGACTTCTCCAAAAACGCCTACCAGGTGCCCCGCACCGTCCACTACCTGGGGCGATGGATCCGCCACGGCATCTGGTATCCGGGCTACGTGACGCGCCTCTTTCGGCGCGATCGTGGTGCATTCACCGGTGACGCCATCCACGAGAGCGTTCGCGTCGACGGCCCGGTCGGGCGTCTGCGCAACGATCTGCTGCACTACTCCTACCGCGACGTGGACCACCACCTGGAGAAGATGAATGAATTCACCAGCCTCTCTGCGCAGAAGATGTTCGCGGAAGGACGGCGCGCCAGCATGTTCCGTCTCGCGCTGCAGCCAGGGCTCGAGTTCCTGCGCTCGTACGTCGCCCGCGGTGGAATCCTCGACGGTTACCCCGGCCTGGTGATCGCTCTCTTTCACGCCTACTACGTGTTTCTCAAATACGCCAAGCTGCGCGAACTGTGCATGCACCCGGAGCGGGCATGAGCGTACCGGACGTCTCACTGGTCATCGCCGTCTACCAGCGCGACGATTTTCTCACCCTGGTGCTCACCAGTCTTCTCGACCAGACATTGCGCAACTTCGAAGCGATCATAGCCGACGACGGCTCCGGCCCGCCGGTCGCGGAGGTCATCGAGAGTTTCCAGGGCGCGCTCGCGCATCCCATTCTCCACGTCCGCCACGACGACGACGGGTTTCGCAAGACCATCATCGTGAACCGTGCGGTGACGCGCGCGCGGGCGGATTTTCTCGTCTTCATCGACGGCGACTGCATCCTGCACCGCCGTTTCCTGGAGCGCCACTACCGGCGGCGCCGCCGGCGGCTCGCCCTTTCCGGCCGGCGGGTGATGTTCGACCGTGAACTCACCGAACGCCTCACCACCGACGACGTACGCTCGCGCCGCATCCAGCACATTCCCTTCTGGTGGAAACACGCGGGCCGCATCGACCGCTGGAACGGCTTCTACCTGCCGTTCATGCACCGCCTGCGCAACATCCGCCGCGCCGACTACGAACTGGTGGGATCCAATTTCTCGCTGAACCGCGAAGACTTCTTCCGCGTGAATGGCTACGACGAGCGCATCGTCGGGCGGGGGCTCGAGGACAACAACCTCCGCGCGCGCCTGCTCAACAGCGGTGTCGCGGTGGGCACCATCACGCGCGAAGCGCTCCAGTACCACATGTTCCACACCGCGGACCCCATGCCCCACAGCCGCGAGTTCATCGACAAGTACCGCTGGATCGGGGAAGCACGCACCCCACACGGCATCGAGAAGGAGTGAGCCGTCAGGCCGGCGGATTCATGCGCCGGCGGACGATGTCCTCCAGCTGATCCACCACGTTGGGCCACGCATAGCCGCGCACGCGCCCGAGCGCTGCCGCCGCGAGGCGCTGCGAGAGCGCGGGGTCGCGTCGGAGACCGGCGAGCCCGCGCGCAATGAAGAACGGGTGCCGCCAGCGCGCCACCCACGCCGTTTGCATGTGAATGGCGAGGTCCCGGGTTCCCGACGGCGTGCACACCACCGGCGTTCCGCACGCCATTGCTTCCGCCACCGTGTTCGACCAGCCCGCGCGCTTCTCCGCGCTCACGAACACATCGCAGCCCGCGTAGATCGCGGCAAGTTCCTGCTGGGTGGGATTGACGTGGAACTCGACCGGCAGCCGCGAATCGACCTCGCGACGCGGGTCACGCTCGTTGCCCGCGCCAACGTGGTCGAACAGTACCACCGTCACCGCCGGCCCGCCCCGGCGCGCGAGATCGCCGGCAAAGCGCTCGATGGCCTGCAACGCCGTGGGAACGCCCTTGCGACGCCGCGACGCGCGTCCGAACGCGAGTACCCGCACCGTGCCGTCATCGGAGCGCGCCTTCCCGGCGGGCCGAAACGTGGCCGGGTCGATTCCCCCGATGGCCTTCTCCGCGCGCACACCGCAACGCCGGCGCAGGTGCTCGGCCATGCCCGAGGAGTTCGCCACCGCCACCCAACCCGGATGTCGTGCGATGCGCCGTTCACCCGGAATACCCTCCAGCGCGAAATAGAAGATCTTGAGACGCGCGCTGGCACGCTCGAACGCGGGCACCAGCGGCGGGTCGTTGCACAGGAGGACATCGTGCCGCGCCCCTTCCAGCGCCGACGCCGGCCGCGTCTCCCCCGCATAGGCAAGCCACCCGGGCGGCTCGCCCCCGGGGTGGTAGATGACGTAGCGGTGGCCGCGCCGAACCAGTTCGTTGCCGATCTCGATGAAACGGCGCACGCCACCAAACACCCCCACCCCGGGCAGGAGTACGCCGTAGTCCAGTTTCTGCGAGGTCTGCATGTCTCGAACCGGCGCGACGCCGGGAGGCCCACGGTACGGGAGGGTTTCGGAATTGGCAAGTCCTGCTATACTGGCCGCCGATGTGCGGCGTTGCGGGTGTTTTCAGGTTTGTTCCGGGCGAGGATGATCGCGCGGCCGTGCGTGCCATGAGCGGAACCCTCGCGCGCCGTGGCCCCGACGACGACGGCCTCGAGGTGGACGGTCCGCTCACCCTCGCGCACCGCCGCCTCGCCATCCTCGACCTCAGCCCCACCGGTCACCAGCCCATGAGCAGCCCGAACGGCCGCTTCGTGGTGAGCTTCAACGGGGAAATCTACAACCACGACGACGTGCGTGCCGAACTCGGTGTCGAGCGCGGCGCGTTGCGCTCCACGTCCGACACCGAAATCCTGTTGCTGGCGTGGGAACGTTGGGGCGTGTCCTCCCTCGACCACCTGGTGGGACAGTGGGCCTTCGCCATGTACGACCGGCGGGAGCGGCGGCTGTGGCTGGCACGCGACCGCTTCGGGGAGAAACCACTCTTCTATCATCAGGGTCCGGCGGCGCTCACATTCGCGTCCGGGATTCCGGCCCTGCTGCAGGCACCCTGGGTTCCCCGTGAACTGGACCGTGACGCCATGCTCGAGTACATCACGCTGCGCTACGTGCTGAGCCCGCGCACCGTGATTGCCGGCATCCAGAAAGTGCCGCCCGGCCACGTGTTGCAGGTGGACGCTTCCGGGTCGGTGGCGCAACGCTGGTACGAGCCCCGCTTCACCCGCACGCCGTCTCCTTCGCGCAGCGAAGCCGTGGCCGAATTCGGCCACCTGCTCACCCGCGCCGCGCGCCGCTGCATGGTGAGCGACGTGCCGGTAGCGCTGCTGCTCAGCGACGGCATCGACAGCAACGCCATTCGCGCCGCGCTGCGGCCGGACGGGGGGATCCGCTCCTTCACCTATGCACTGGCGGATGCCGCGTCCGGTCTGGCGCCCGCGAGCGGTACCGGCGACACGGAAACATTCGACCTGCGCGTCACCCCGGCGGACCGCCTCGAGACCATGCTCCCCGCCTTCGCCTCCTTCGGCGAACCGGTCGGCGACGGGGCGGCACTCGCCACCTGGCTCCTCATCCGCCGGGCACGGGAGCAGGCCAGCGTGTTTTTGTGCGGTCACGGAGGAGACGAGGTGCTGGGAGGATACCGTCTCAGCCAGGACCGCTTCCGGCTTGCGGTGGCGCACCAACTGGCCCGGCTGCCCGGAGACCTGTCGCGCCCGGCGCTCGACCGGGTGCTCAACGGCGCGGAGCCGTTCCCGGTGCGCCTCGAGCGCATGCGGCGGGCGAGCGCGGCGCGCGCACCGCAGGCCGCGCGCTACCTCATCCACCGGCCCCTGCCGGTGGTGGACGCCGAGGCCCTCCTCGCCCGCCCGATCGCCAGCAACGACGGTTACCTCGACGGCATCGACCGACTGTACGGTGCGTGCGCCACCGGCGCCGCCGACCTCGACCGCATGCAGGAGGTCATGCTGCAGACCTTCCTCTCGGAGAACATCCTCTCCTTTGCCGACGCCATGGCGATGGACTCGTCTGCCGAACTGCGCATGCCCTTTCTCGACCGCGACCTGGTCGACTTCGTGCTGTCGCTGCCGGCGTCGATGCGGGTGGGGGCGACGCCGGGCCGCACCAACACCAAGCTCATCCTGCGCTGGTGGGCAGATGGGCGCGTCGCACCGGATGTGCTTGCGCGCCGCAAGCGCGGCTTCCCGTTCGGGAACCTGCCCGGTCTGCTGCTTGCGCACGGGGACGCCGTACGCGCCCGTGTCACCGGTGCATCCGCCGTTCGCACAGCGTTCCCCGGCGTCGGGCAATGGCTCGAACACCCACCGGAATACTTTCGCGCCTCCCGCGAGGGAACCCTGTGGGCGCTGCTGTCACTGGGAATTTGGTGCGAGGCGCACGGCGTGCGCTAACGTCGCGCGCGCGACCAGAGGTAGAGAAACACCGCCACCGCGGTGGCGGCATTGAGGGACTCCACCCGGTCACTGATGGGGATGGAAAGCGCGCGCGACCGCATGGCAGCCGGAAGCCCCGGGCCCTCCAGCCCGGGCAGGAGCGCAAACCGTTCCGGAAACTGGAAATCCGCAACGTCCCCGCCCTCCCCCGATAGCGGAATTACGGCGAGTCCGGCCGGCAGCGCGCCAATTTCGGGCCCGCTCATCAGGGAAGCGTGAAACACCGCACCCGCCGAGGCCCGGATGGCCCGCGGATGGTAGGGATTCCCGCTGCCCGCCAGCAGAACGATGTTCGTCACACCCATCGCGGCCGCCGAACGAATCACAGCCCCCACGTTCTCCGGGTCCTGAAACGGCACCAGCAACGTGCACCCCATCGGCAGCGGGGCAGCTGCATCCCACGCGGACATCGGTGGTGTGCGCACCAGCAGCAGGGGCGCGTCGGTGCCGAAAATGTCGAGCTCCCGAAAGAGCCCCGCCGCGAGCTGAAACCAGGCGGCGCCCGGCGGCAATGCGAGCGGCGGATCCGGCTGCCCCTCGCGGTTGACCCACGCCTCGCAGCGGTCCGGAAACGCCTGCAGAACGTCCCGGATGGTCTTGGGACCCGACACGAGCACCAACCCGCTCTTGCGGATCTCGCGGCCGGAGAGGGCACGGCGCAGGTCCTTGAAGATCGCGTTCCGGGCGCTCTCGATTCGTCTGGCGGAGGGTTGCGTCATGGGGTGCGTGACGGCCGGCGGCCGCCCGTGCGCTGCATTATAGGGGCCCCGCAGCGGGCCACCAACAGCCAACTGCGGGCGGGAGACGGGCGCACAGAATTTCTTCAGATACCCCCTTGACAGTCTATCGGGCGCCCGAATAAAGTTCAGGGCGCCCTAATCTCAGGAGACAATGATGTCCCGAATTCTATCCGAAACACTCGAGATGTACCTGAAGACGATTCTCATTCTGGAACGCTCGTACAGTCCCGTGCGGGTGAAGCAGATTGCCGACGAACGCGGCGTCAGTGCCGCCAGCGTTACCGAGGCCATCGGCACCCTGCAGGAGCGCGGCCTCATCCTGCACAAGGCCTACCAGGGCGTGCGCCTCTCCGCCGAGGGGCGGCGGGTGGCCGAGAAGATCGTGAATCGCTTTGAGGTGTTGCAGCACTTCCTGACCGACGTGCTGGGCGTCGAACCGGCCATCGGCCGGCGGGATGCCTGTGAGATAGAGCACGTTGCCAGCGCGGAGACCATGGACCGCCTGGAGGCGTTTCTGGCCTACGTGGACCACTGCCGCCTCAACGTGTCCGAGGTCATCTCACACTTCAAGGACTACTACACCCTGCGTGCGCAGGGAGACGTTTGCAGCCAGTGCGAGTTGGGAAAGCTCCCCACTCCCCCGGCGGAGCGGGCCCAGTAACGGGTCCGGGCAAGAAACACCAGACAGGAAAGGAACCTCTTGATGACGGGTCACGGCAACCTGCGCGCTCACCGCGCCGCCAACTTCGCAACGGCGCTCCTGCTTCTCATCGCGGCGGCACCCGCAGCATGGGCTCAGTCCGCCGCCGGCAGCGAGGACGACGACATCACCCTGGAACAGAAGGTCGAGGTGCTGACCGAAGAGGTGTCGCGGCTGCGCGAACAGATGAACATTCCCGAAACCGACAGGGAGTTGACGGGGGCGTACGGCATGGGCCCGGCGGCCAGCAAGGTGTACGGCGTTTCACACGGCATTTCCTTTGGCGGTTACGGCGAGTTTTATTTTGCGGCCCCGGTCTCCAACGCCGAACAAACCGGTGCGGTAAACACCGCCGACTTCCTGCGTCTGATTGCGTACGTCGGATACAAGTTCAGCGACCGGATCGTTATGAACGCCGAGATCGAGTACGAGCATGCCACCACCGGCGCGAACTACGACGACGAGTCCGGCGAGGTCTCGGTGGAGTTTGCCTACCTCGACTTCCTTATCGACCCGGCATTCAACATCCGCACCGGCAACCTGCTTGTGCCGATGGGCTTCCTGAACAACATGCACGAACCCACCACGTATCCAGGGACCTTCCGCCCGCTCACCGAGAGGACCATCATCCCGACCACCTGGCGCGAGATGGGAGCCGGCGCGCACGGTGCCGGTGGCGGGTTCAGCTACTCGGCCTACGCACTCAACGGCCTCAACGCCACCGAGTTCGACGCCAGGGGCGTGCGCAGTGGCCGTCAAAAGGGCAACCAGGCCATCTGGGAGGATGTCGGCGCCGTGTCGGGCGTGGACTACGCCCACCGCGCGACCGGCTGGACGGCGAGCGTTGGCGGCTCCGCCTATTATGGCGGCGCGGATCAGGGCCTGGTGTCGGATTCCACCGGGGCCGCAATCGACGTCACCAACCAGGTGTACGAGGCCCACGCGGAATTCCGCCGCGGTGGATTGAGCGCGCGGGCGCTGGTCGCCACCAGCCGCATCGACAACACCGAAGCGCTGAGCCGCGCCCTGTACACGGACCCAGGCGGCACGCTCACCAGCCAGGTCCCCGGGGAGCAGCTCGGCTGGTACGTGGAGGCGGGCTTCGACATCGCCCCGCTGCTGGCCAACCACGCGTCGTTCACGCTGAAACCGTGGCTGCGCTATGAACGCGTGAATCTACAGCAGGCGGTCACCGCTGGCACCGGCCTCGCCGCGGACCCCGCACTCGACGGCACCCTGCTGACCGTCGGCGTAGAGAGCAAACCGCACCCCAACGTCGTTCTCAAGCTGGACTTCGTCTTCCCCGCCAACGAATCCAGTGCACCAGTGAGCGACGAGGTCCGGCTGGGCGCCGGATTCATCTACTAGGACGGACATGCGCTTCCTCGCCGCCGTCTTCATGGTCCTTCTCGGCCCCGCGGGTATCCGGGCGGAGGTTTTCCACAGCCGTGAATCCGCGCTGCGCCTCGCATTCGCCGGCGCGGACAGTGTCGTGAAGCACGAGATGTTCCTGAGTGCCGAGCAGGCGCAGCGGGCGGGCGAACTGGCCCGTGCGCCGCTCGCCTCCCGGCTGATCACCGTCTACACCGGAATGAAGGACGGCACCGTGACCGGCTGCGCGTTCATTGAGACCCACCGCGTGCGCACGCTCCCCGAGACCCTGCTGATCGTGATCGGCCCGGGTGGGCGCGTTGCGGGCGTACACGTCCTCGCCTTCCACGAACCGCCGGAGTACGGCTCGCCGGCGGCGTGGCTGCACCAGTTCGACGGGCGCGCGCTGGACGACGCGCTGAGCCTGCGGGGCGACGTTGCCGGCATCACCGGCGCCACGCTCACGGCTAACTCGGTTACGGCCGCCATACGCCGCACGCTGGCCGTCTATGCGGTTGGCGTTGCCCCGGCGCTGCCCCGCCCGGATTCAGTGTCGGCCACAACCGGCGCGCACCGCTGAAGCGCCCGCGAAGGAGAAGCCCTTGCGTTACGTCGTCACCGGTGAGTGGAACAAGAACAGCCTGCTGCGTCTGATTCTGTTCTTCTTTCTCGTCTTTATCCTCTTTTTCTGGATCACCAACTGGATTCTCTACTTCCAGAAGATGACCCTGGCCCCGGCGTCGGTGGTCGGGTACCTCCGTGGCGACCCCGCTGCCGAGTTCGGCCTGCCTCCACGCCCCCTGGGCGCGCTCGCGGAGACGAGCCACTTCCATCTCTTCGCCATGGGGGTCCTGGTGATGACGCTCACCCATCTGGTCCTGTTCGTGCCGGTGAGCGCCCGGATCAAGGGTACGCTCACGCTGGTCACGTTCCTGAGCGCACTGCTGAATGAAGGAAGCAACTGGCTGGTCCGCTTCGTTCACCCCGGCTTTGCGGTGCTCAAGGTGGCGTGCTTCCTGCTGTTGCAGGTTTCCCTGTTCGGTCTGCTGGTGATTACGATGATCGGCGTGCTGCGGCCCGCACGGAACGGTCATGGAGAAGGAGCACGGCCCGCGGCGGGCGCGCGAGCCTGATCCGCCGCCGAAGAAGCGCGGTGCAGCCCCATTGCGTAGAAGAGCGCGAGCGCGGTGAGGTAGGTGAACCCGAACGCCCACAGGACGTCGCTCGCAAAGTGCGCCCCCTGGACCATGCGCGCCACACCCACCAGGAATCCGTAGCCGAGTCCCAGCATCAAGACCGCGACTGCCTTTGTCCTTGAGCGTCGGCGCATCAGGAAGTACGGGACGAGCAGGTAGAACCCCATCGCGGCGTGCCCGGAGACGAACGAGCCGCCCATCTCCTTCGGGCTCTTCACCCACGGCTCCACGTAGGCTCGGTCGCCGCCGAGTTCCGTGACATCGAGCGGGCGCGGCCTTCCCCAGTTCTCCTTGAAGACGTCGTTCACGATCACACCGGGCCCGATGGCCAGCGCGAGCACCAGAAACAGTGCAGGCCGCCGCCAGGTGCGCGCCCGCGAGTTCCAGAAGGAGGAAACGAAAACGACCAGCGCGGCGATCCCCACGATCCAGGCCGGGATCACCCCGTAGTGCTTGAGCGCGTGCCAGGGCTCCGCGCCGCCCTGCTCCCAGCCCGCGGCGGACGAGTAAAATCTCGCCTCGATGCCCATGTCCAGGCTCGTGGTCCAAAAAGGAATGGTCAGGCCAACGAGCAGGACGACGGGCAGCAACCAGTCCAGCAGGACAGTTGTACGGGCAGTCATCGGTTGGAGTCCTCCCGGCAGCAAACCCTGCACGACGTGATTCACCCTGTCAACTTGATCGTGCGGTCACCGGGGCACCGCCGCTTCAGGCTGTTTGGGGATATCCTCTTCCGCCAGCGTATCTTTGAGCTTCCACGCCTCCCTGCCACCGGCGAGGATCATGCGCAATCCGTACTCTTCCGCAAACGAAGATTGAGAGCGGCCAGCCCACGGCATTGCGGCCCCGCGCGTCCGGGGTCAGGCCGGGTCGCGCGCAGGGCACAGCCGCGGGCGGAAGACGTGTCCCTGAAACTGTACGCCGACATCACCGATAGCTGGAGCGTGTCGGCAGGCTACCGCACCGTCGAGGGCGGCGCCGACGTGGACGAAGTCCACAACTTCGCCTGGCTGCACTACGCGGTCCAGTCTGCGTCGTACCGTTTCTGACGACAGCCGGGACCACCACGGGCCTGCCTAGCGCACCAGCAGCGTTACCTCGGTCTGCCCCATCACGGTCGGCTCCTTCTCCGTGGCCGGGATCTTCATGTAGTCCACGACCGAAGACACCACCCGCGTCATGTACACGGTGGCCCGGATCGTCGTCTCTCCCTTTGCCACACCCGGCGGCAGCTGCCACGTGAATGTCTCGCCGATCGCCTGCAGCGGGGGCAGGCGGTAATCGGGCCCCAGGGACGCGGTGTTCCACTGGGCAATCGTCATTCTCCCCGCGGGGTCCAGGTAGGGCATGCGGAAGATGCGGTCCCCGGCGGGTACGTCGCCGTCGCGGGCAAGGCCGGGGAACTTCGCGATTCCGCGGATTTCGCCGAGGTCCTGGTAGGACAGCACCGCGGGATCCGCAATGGTCCAATCCTCGCCCTCGAAACCCTTGCGATCGACCGGCAGGTGCCACTTCCTGCCCCCGCTGTCGGTCGCCTCGACGTGCATCCACACCACACGCTCTTCCGCCGAACCGCTGGGTATCATGTGGCCGGCCTTGGCATTCATTACAGTGGCATCGACGACGATCGCACCACCAGTCGCCACGGACGACTCGCGCGGATACAGCAGCACCTCGACGGCGCCATTGAGCTTCTCGGGAAAGTGCACACCGTGGAAGGTGTGTCTGCGCACTCCCTTGACCTCCGGGCCACCGTCACTCAGGGTGCCGTCGGCCGGGGGCATGTGGCACTTCTGACAAGTGATCCCCGCTCTGGCGTAGGGGCCTTCCTTCCATTCGAGATGCGTCGCCTTGACCCAGACGCCAAAGGGATCCTTTTCGTTGTGACAGATACCGCAGAATTCTCCGGATGCGAGGAACTCGTTCACCGCGATCTCGTGATACTCGCTCTCCATGCCGGGGCGCGTACCCTGCTTTGCGGTGCCCGGCGCCATGGTGTAGTTGAAGTTGAACGGCACGTCACCGCTGAAGCCCGTGATCGAGTGGCACACGTCACAGCTGACACCCTCGTTGGCACGTGTGCCTTCGGAGGGATGTTTCGGCGGAATGTCTCCGGCCAGGTAGGCGAGCGGAGCGTGGCAGCCATTGCACCCGGACTTCACGCCCGCGACCTTCTCGTTCTTCAGCGCATGCGGCAGCGCCAGTTCGAAGTATTCGATTTCATCCCATTCATGGGTGAACGACTGCGCCATCAGCGAACGCGCGTGCTGCCTCGCGATTTCCGAATGGCAGTCGGCGCAGGTTTCGGTGGTCTCGAATCGATCGTAGGGAAGGCTCCCCTCAGTCGGTCCCTCGGCGCCGTAAGCGACCGCTGCGGCGAGGAGCAACGCGGCCATCGTGAGCGTTCCCACACTCTTCCTCATGGCGTCCTCCTTGTGCTTCCGAGTCCGGCATCACCGCCGGCTCACAGTGCTGGCGATGTTCCATCGACTACAGAATACCGGATCGACGTATCTTTTGTCGCGCAGAACTGATCGTGCGGCAACGCGCAGCAAGCGCATTACGCCGAACCGCGTGGGCCGCAGCGCTTCCCCGATTCCCCTCCAATCACATGTGCAACTCGCCTACTCGCGGGCGCCCCTCTCCCCCCGGACCAGGAAAGCTCGGCGGCGTCAGAACAGTCGCCATTCCGGAAGCTTCTCCATGCCGGCCGCGGCCGCATCGGACGCCATCCGGGCTTCCAGCTCGCCCATCCTTGTGGGGTCGAGTGGTGAAACCGCCGCAGACTCGCGCATTTGCCGCACCCTGTCATGTGCCCTGTCCGCCGCACTCCTCCCACCCGCCGCTTCCCAGTCGCCCTGTGACAACCGGTCGATAACCGGGCCCGGATAGTAGACCTCTTCACGAAAGTGCCGGCGCGTGTGCTGCGAAGTCAGGAACGAACCCGACAACGCGCATTCACGGATCACGTCGAACCCCGCGTCTTCCCCACGCAGCCGGATTCCCTGGACAAGCCGCTGCGCATGGGCGCACACCTCATTGTCGATAATAAGTTTCTCGAGGCTCTGGCAGTTCACGTAGTTCAACAACCCGGCACCCGCGACGATGTTGACACCGGCAAGCGCGGCCAGCACCGCCCCGAGTGTTGTTTCGAACCCTGCCTGGAAGTCGGGCGTCTTTGCGTCACTCAGTCCCAGGTAGGAGTGGGTGGGCAGACCGAAGTGCTTGCCGATCTGAGCATACGCCGCATCGGCCATCACGGCCTCAATGCCGCTCATCGGCGCGGTTCCCTTTCTCATGTCGAACACGGCCGCGGCGCCTCCGTAAACCAATGGCGATCCCGGCCCGGCCGTTTGGTGAATAACAACTCCACTCAGGTTCTCGGCCGTGTGCTGAACGAGGGTACCCATCAGCGTGACCGGAGCAGTAGCGCCCATCAACGGGGCCGGCACGATGGTGGCGGGCACGCCGCTTCGCCCACAATCGATCAACGCCTGGCACGTGAGGTCGCTCCACATCAGGGGTGACGACGGGCAGCAGTCAAAAACGGCCAGCGGCTTTTCTCTTACTGCCTTCGCGGTACCGCGAACCACGGTCAGGAACGCGTGCATCGTCGCGAACGCATCCTTCGTGAAGGTCCCCGTAACCACGGGCTTGCGCCCGTAGGCCAGCGCCAGAAACAACCGATAACGATCGGCAAGCGCCCCGGGCACGTCATCCGGAACCACGCACGTACTCTGCAAATCCATCGCCGGAAGACTGTCCACCAGCACGACAAACTCACCCACATCGCGCGTGGTTGCTTTTCGAATGGATCGCGTGGCAAAGTCATGGACCCACGTCGCCGCCGATCCGGGGACAAAGCACACATCATCGTCACCCACACGGACCGCCTCCTCGCCATCCCTGTCATACAGAAAGAACGAGTGCGGCACCGTTGCCATACAACGCTCACACGTTTCCCGCGCGATGAAGACCCGCCGGCGATCATTGGCTATCCGCCCGCCCGCCTGCGACAACAAGTCGAGCGCCTCCTCGTTCTCCACCAGAATGCCGATGTCTTCCAGAACGCGAAAGGCCTCCTCAACAATCAATGCCACCTGTTCCGAGGACAGTAGTTCGACTCGGGGCCGATGAATGTCACCCATTGCTTCCCATTCACCTCCCTGGTAACCGTTTTGCGTCGGTATTCGCAATTGATCAGCTCACAACCATCACACGCATTATCGCTCCGCATCTCCATCGGGTGTTCACCAACACTGACGGCGAAGGTGATGGACTTGCGGGGCACCATCATGCACCCCTCCGTCAGCGCAACTCCGAGGCTTTCGCCGCCCAGGGCGGGCAGGATCCATCTTTGCTCCGAGAGGGCCCAACCGCCGTAACCTGGACTGAAGCGCCTTGTGCAACGCAGTCCTTCGCGGGCAATGTCTCCGCGAATCAGGTCGTTTGCTGCGTCCGCCGCCGCCTCAACCGCCGCGGAACCGAATACGTTCATGATCAGCGCCTTCGCGATTTCTCCGGCGGCATCGTACCTCTCCATTGCCTGCTCCACGCCGACGCCGATCGTTACCAGGCACAACACTGCCCCGTCGAGCTCTTTGAGAAACAGTGACCGCGCCAGCAGTTCCGGTCCGGCGCGCAGAATTGCGCATGCTGGCTTGAGCAACGGCGCGGCTTCCGCTCTCATCTCCGCCACGATGTCCCTGACCCGTTGCGGGACCGGGCGCTCCGCGTAGCCCAACATGCCCAGCACCACATCGTCCTCGAACAGGATCGGCAGGCTCGCCTCGCGCCGGATGTCACCCATGGCTGTCTCCCGGCCGGTGTCGGATAGCATCGGATGCACGGCGGATGAAGTCGGGCGTCGTTCCGCAACACCCGCCAACTGCGTTGACGCCAGCATCAAACAGCCCTTGTACGTGCTCGGCGAATTCCTCCGGTGCCTGTTCATACACCGGCCCACCAGCGCGAATCGCCGGATTGCCGGCGTTCGGCTGGCACAGCAAGGGCACTGTCGTGCTGCTTCTCAGAACGGCGGCCAGATTCAACATGTCTCCACTGGTGATCGAACAGTTTGCCCCGATCACGTCAGCGCCGGCCGCCTCGAGCTGTTTTGCCGCCTTCGACGCCTCATCACCCATGATGGTAAAGAACCCGCGCGGGTTGCGGTTGTAGGTAAGCGAGACCGCCACCGGGACATCGACCGTGTTCTTCGCCACTTCCAGCGCGATCAGGGCCTCCCTCAGATCGATCATGGTCTCTATGAGAATGAGATCTGGCGCATCACCACCACCGGCGCTACGCAGAGGCCCCAGGAACTCCCTTCGAACACGATCCGGATCCGCGGAGCCCACCGGCGGCAGCATCTCACCGCCCGGTCCCAGCGAGAACGCCACGAACCGACGGCGGTTGTCGGCGCCTCGAGAAGTCTCGGCAACCGCTTTCCGTGCGAGCTGCAGTCCTGCGGTGCTGAACTCGGCCGTGCGATCGGCAAGACCGTGCGTGGCCAGGCGAGCGGGTGTTGCCCCGAACGTGTTGGTCCCGACAACCTCGGCACCGGCGTCCAGATAGGCGCGATGAACACGCGTTACTGCTTCCGGGCGCGACACGTTCCATTCTTCGGGAGGCCAGCCGGCCGGCAGTCCGAGCCCGATCAGCATGCTCCCCATTCCCCCGTCGAACAGCAGGCGGCCTTCGGCAAGGCGCCTCATTATCCCGAACGACTCCATCTATTTCTCCAGCAGGGAGTCGGCAAGCTGCACGGCCGCCACGGCATTCTCTCCGTGGCCGTCCGCACCGATCTCCTTGCTCCATTGCTCACTCGTCGGCGCCCCGCCAATGATTACCTTGACGTCTTCGCGCAGCCCCTTCTCTTCGAGCAGCCTGACCACTTCTCGTTGCCCCGGCATGGTTGTTGTCAGCAGGGCGGATAGCGCCAGGAACCGCGGCTTTTGCGCAGCCACTTCGGCGACGAACTTGTCATGCGAAACGTTGGCACCCAGGTCGACCACTTCATAGTTGTTGGCCAGCAGCATCGTCGCAACGAGCGACTTCCCAATATCGTGGATGTCTCCCTGAACCGTCCCTATCAGCACGCGTCCTTTTGTTCGAGAGCCACCCTGTCTGAGCAGCTCGGGTTGCAGAATGCACATGGCCACCTTCATTGCCTCCGCACTGAAGGCCAGCTCCGGCAGGAAATACTCGCCTTCTTCCCATAGCGCCCCTGCGGCCCTTACCCCCGCCGCGAAGCCCCCCTCGATCACTGCCAGAAGGTCGTATTCACGCTTGAGGGTTTCGTGGGCAAGGTGCGACGCACGTTCGCTGTCACCTTCGCGTACGGCTCGCTCGCACTGAGACAGGAACTCTTTCACGTGAAGACCTTCCTTCTTGCTGGCGACGCCAGCTCCGCCCCGGCCGCGCCTGGAGATGATTCCACAGTGGGATCCGGTCTTGCCACTACGTTAGCGTATCGCAGCGACTTGTCAGCGGCCACGCAAACCTGCGGTTCCATTGGCGATCGGCTTTAAGGGCGGGAATGGTACCGGAATTTTGTGGGGCGATGATGGCGTGAAGAATGGCGTCCCCAACGGGAGTCGAACCCGTGTCGCCGCCGTGAAAGGGCGGTGTCCTAGGCCTCTAGACGATGGGGACCCCTGAGAATCGGACCGCTAGCGTACGAGGGCCGGCCGGTTTCTGTCAATTGATAACCCCCTCTACCCGCGCGACACGTTGCCGGCCGAAGATCCGCCGGGACAAAGCAGGAGGCTGTTGCATGAATGAATTCACACGATCGAGCGTGGGGAGGTCTTGCGTGGTTTGCCGGCGCTCACCGCCCTGCGTCTTGCGCCGTCGGTTGCGGTGGCCGCGGACTGTTCGCCCGGCGGAACGGTGCTCGCCTCGATGGGGCGCACGTTGTTCATGTTCACGTCGCGGACGGACAGTTCGCCGTCGCGGTGCGTGAGCACACCTCCGGCGAGGGCATGCCTGCCATCGTCAAGGTCTCCCGGTCGGACCGGCCCGAAAACCCGGGTCGCCGCGGGCCTCTGCCTCAGCCAGATGTCGGAGGAGCAGCCTGGAGACGTCCCCCCGCGGGTTCCCGCCCGGCGGCCGGGGGGCATTCCGGACATCCGGCCGGGGACGGCCCGGGTCTGCCCTCCAAAACCCTCGACACCGGGTCCCCTCACCCACTAATATGGGGAAAGAATGAGCAGGCGGACGACGTGGACACAAATCGTCGGGACGGGTAGCTACGTTCCCGAGCGGCTGGTTCCGAACCGGGACTTCCTCAGCAACCGTTTCTACTCCCAGGACGGGCAGCCGCTCGACCGGGCCCCCGCCGAGACCATTGAGAAGTTCGCGTCGATCACCGACATCGGTGCACGCCGCTACGTCAGTGACGATCTGGTCACCTCCGACATCGCTTTTCTCGCCGCCCGGGACGCCATGGAGAACTCCGGCGTGGACCGCGAACAGCTGGATTACATCGTCGTGGCGCACAACTTTGGCGACGTGGCCGCGAACAACCGCCGTAGCGACATGGTTCCGACCCTGGCCGCCCGCGTCAAGCAGCGCCTGGGGATCAAGAACCCCAACACCGTCGCTTACGACCTCCCCTTCGGGTGTCCCGGCTGGCTGCAGGCGGTGATCCAGGCGGACTACTTCATCCGTTCCGGCGACGCGAAGCGCGCGCTGGTCATCGGCGCGGAGACGCTCTCGCGAGTCTCCGACCCCCACGATCGTGACAGCATGATCTATGCGGATGGCGCCGGCGCCTGCGTGCTGGAGGCGGTGACCAGCGAGGTGCCGGTGGGCATCATTGCACACTGCACCCGTTCCGACACCATCGAACACGCCACGCTGCTCCACATGGGACCGTCCTACAATCCTGAATTCGAGGGAAACGATCTGTTCCTCAAGATGCACGGTCACAAGCTCTACGAATACGCGTTGCGCCACGTGCCGCGCGTGGTCAAGGACTGTGTCGCCCGCGCCGGACTCTCGCTCTCCGATATCTCCAAGATTCTGCTGCACCAGGCCAACGCCAAGATGGACGAGGCCATCCTCGAGCGCGTCTACAGCCTGTTCAAGGCCTCGCCCCCACCGCTGGTGATGCCCATGACCATCGCCTGGCTGGGCAACAGTTCCGTGGCCACGCTGCCGACACTGCTGGATCTGGTCTTGAAGGGGAAAATCGAGGATCAGTCGCTGCACCCGCTGGAGAACATTGTGCTGGCGTCGGTGGGCGCGGGCATGAACATCAACGCCATGGTATACGCCTTCCCCACCGCCCGCTGACCTACTCGTAACGCAGCGCGTCGATCGGGTTGAGACGCGAGGCGCGAATGGCCGGCACCAGCCCGAACACGATTCCCACCGTCGAGCAGAACACGAGGCCGATGATCGCCCACTCCAGAGGCACGTTGACCGCGAACGAGGTAAACGCGGTGATCACGTTGCCAAGTGCAAACCCCACCACGATGCCGATCACACCGCCGATATTGCACAGGATGACCGCTTCCAGCAGGAACTGGTAGAGGATATTGCCCGGCTTGGCCCCGAGGGACTTGCGGATGCCGATCTCCTTGGTGCGCTCGGTCACCGACACCAGCATGATATTCATGATGCCGATCCCGGCCACCACCAGCGCAATGATCCCGATCACAAACGCGGCGATTTTCACCTTGGCCGTGGTCTGGTTGAACTGGGTGATCAGGCTCTCGCTGTTGAAGAACTCGAAGTTGTCCTCTTCGTTGGGCCGCACACCGCGCTCGCGACGCAACACCTGGCGCGTCTCCTCGATGGCGTCGTGCACCAGCTCCGGTGACTTGGCACGCACGGTGATGTTCACCGAACGCGAGAAGCCGTCGCGGTTGACCATGCCGTAGATGTCCAGGAAGGTGGTGATGGGAATGAGCACGTAGTTGTCGTAGTTCGACCCGAACGCGGACTTCTTCTCGTCGAATACACCGATCACCTGGTACTTGCGGCCGTCCAGGCGGATCTCCCTGCCGATGGGATCGGTGAAGGGAAACAGCTTCTGGCCGATGGCGTAGCCGATCACCGCCACGTTACGCCCGCTCTTGACGTCCATCTGGGAGAGGTTGCGCCCCAGCCCCACCCAGTGCGTATTGTTGTCCGGGTACTCTGGCGTCCCACCGCAGATGGAAATGTTCGGATTGGTCTCCTCGCCCCGGTACTCCACCACGTAGCCGAAGTCCCACAGCTCGGAACCGACGATGTCGACCGTCTCCACCTGGTCGCGGATGGCGGCGGCATTCTCCACGGTGAGGGGCGGGCGCCGCATGGCCTTGCGCCGCTGTTCCGCGGAACTGAACCCGCCCGCCGGCCACTTCTGCACCTGGAAGACCTGGCTGCCGAGCACGCTCATCTCCTTCTCCATGGTGGCCTGCACCACGGAGATGGCGGTCATGACCGCGATGATCGACGCCACCCCGGCCACGATTCCCACCAGCGTAAGCGAGGAGCGCAGCTTGCTGGCCAGAATGGCCGCGACGGACATGGAGAACAGGTCTGGAATACGCATGGCCGTGTACCTACTCGTAGCGCAGCGCCTCGACGGGCCGCAGTCTCGCACCTCTGAATGCCGGCACGAATCCCGCCACCACCCCAACCGCAATTGAGACCGCCACCGCTGTGAGCAGAATGGGTATCGAAACACTGGCGGGCATGAGCATCTTGTTGATCACCGCGGTCAGCGCCGACGCGATGGCGATCCCAACCAGCCCGCCCAGCAGGCAGATCGCAGCCGCCTCGAAGAGGAACTGAAACAGAATGCTGTGGGGCTTCGCGCCGATGGCCTTGCGGATTCCGATTTCGCGGGTGCGCTCGGTGACCGACACGAACATGATGTTCATCACTCCCACCCCACCCACGAAGAGCGAAATGCTGGTGATCAGCAGCCCCACCAGCAGCACCACACCCATGACGTTGTTGAACGCTCCCACCAGCGTATCCAGCTTGTTGATGGAGAAATTATCCGGCTCCGAGGGCCGCAGTTGGCGAATCTTGCGCATCTCACCGATGACCTCGAACTCGAGATCCGCCACCGCTTCCTGCGAAGGCGCCTTGACGGCCACGTTGACGTTCTGGTGGCGCTCGCCGCCGAAGGCCTTCACGTACGCGCTGATGGGAACGAATACCTGGCGGTCGAAGTTCGGTCCACCCAGGAAGCTACCACCCTGCTTCTCCATCACACCGATCACCCGAAACGTGCTGCGGCCGATCTTCATCTCCTGGTTGATGGGATTGGCACCACCGAACAGGCCGTCGCGAACGTCGGTGCCGATGACACACACGTTCTTCTTGTAGGTCACGTCGAAGTCGGTGATGAAACGGCCCGTCTCGGGTTGCGCCGTGGAGACCATCGTTTGCCGGTCGGTGGTACCCACCACGCGTACCCCCTCCATGGTTTCGGCGCGATACTTGAGATCACGCTGGTCGCCCATGCTGGGGTTGACGATGGCCTTGCCTCGGAGCTTCTGCTCGAGTTGCTCGACCTGGCGCAATTCCATAGGGGGGCGGTTCCGGTACAGGAAGAAGTCGTTCATGATCACCCAAGGCATGCGCGACACATAGATGACGTCGGTGCCCACGGCGGAGAAACTCTGGCGGAACGTGCTCTTGAGCCCGTTGGCCGCGGTCATGGTGAGGATGACCGCCACGATGCCAATGATGATGCCGAGCGTGGTGAGTGTGCCACGGGCTTTGTTGGCACGCAGCGCGCCCAGCGCTATCTGCAGTGCTTCCTGCAGTTCGATCCAGAACCTCACCGCCGGCTCACCTCCTCAATGCGCGCCCATCGACCGGGACTGCGATGTCTCATCACTCTCGATCATCCCGTCCTTGAGACGGATGACGCGCAGCGCGTGTTCGGCAATGTAGTCTTCGTGGGTAACCAGGATGATGGTCTGGCCGGAGGCATGCAGTTCATCCAGCACCGCCATGATTTCATCGCCGGTCTTGCTGTCAAGATTGCCGGTGGGTTCGTCGGCGAGAATGATGGAGGGACGGCCCACCAGTGCCCGCGCAATGGCCACCCGCTGCCGCTGTCCGCCCGATAGCTCGTTGGGCTTGTGTTTCATGCGCGCGCCCAGGCCCACGCGGGCGAGCGCCTCCTCGGCCCGCTGCCGGCGCTCCGACTTCGCCACTCCGGCGTAGATCAGCGGGAGTTCCACATTGTGAAAGATGTTGGCGCGCGGAATGAGATTGAAGGTCTGAAACACGAACCCGATGCGGCGATTGCGGATCTCGGCAAGCTGGTACTCCGACATCTCGGCCACCGGCTGCCCCTCCAGGAAATAGGTCCCCGAGGTGGGCACGTCCAGACAGCCGATCACGTTCATGAGCGTCGACTTGCCAGAGCCCGACGGACCCATGATGGCGACATACTCGTTGCGGACGATGTCCAGAGACACGCCGCGCAGCGCCTTGACCTCGTCGGCGTCGGCGCCGTATGTCTTTACCACGTCGCGCAGACACAGGCTTGCGCTGGAGCCTTGGGGTGCGCTACTCACCGGATCCACGCGCGTGCTCCCCTCCGGCGTCCTTCTCCTCGTTCTCGACGGTGACCACGGCCCCGTTCACCAGGTCCTTGGAAATGGCGCGGTAGCTCCCGGTGACAACTTCCTCGCCCTCTTCGAGCCCGTCGAGGATCTCGATCAGTTCGTCGCTCTGGATGCCTGTTTTCACCTGTCTGGCCACCGCCTTGCTGTCCTCGATGCAGAACACGATCTCCACGAAACCGTCACGGTCCGCGGTGAAGCGCGCCTCGGCATCCTTGCGTTCCTCACCAGCCGCGGCCAGTTGGTCCACCGTGCGCACGGCGACACTCTGAATGGGCACACTCACGGCATTCTCGTTTGTCTTCGTGAAGATATCGGCGCTGGCCGTCATCCCCGGGCGCAGCGTCTCGGGCGGGTTCTTGATGGTTATCTTGATTTCGAACTCGGTCTTCTGGTCCGCGGACCCCGCGCCCCCAACATTGGCGCTGTTGGCGATTTCGGTCACCGTCCCGGTGAGCGTCTGGTCAAGGAGCGCGTCCACCTCGATCTCCGCCTCCTGGCCGATCTGGATCGAGACGATGTCGTTCTCGTCCACGTTGACCTGGGCTTCCATCTCCGAGAGGTCGGCGATCACCAGGATCACGTCGGGCTGGAACTGCGAACCGATGGCAATCTCACCCTGTTCCTTGTTCAGGTCACTGATGGTCCCCGCCATGGGCGCGTAGATGGTGGTCTTGGAGAGGTCGTCGCGCGCCTGTTTGAGCGCCGCCCGCGCCTGCTCGGCCTGGTCCTGGGTGGACTTGTAGCGCGCGGTTTCCACCTTGTAGGCGGCGTCGAGCACGTCGAAGTTGGCCTGGGATTCCATGCCCTTCTCCAGCAGCTCCCGGGAACGGTTGTACTCCTTCTCGGCGCGCAGCATGTTCTCGCGCACCAGCACGGCGCTGGCCTCGGCCGAGCTCACGTTGGCCTCGGCGCTCTCCACCGCGGCCAGGAAGCGGGTGCGGTCGAGTTCCAGCAGCAGCGTGCCCTTCTCCACCCACTGCCCCTCAACCACCACGAGCCTGGTGATCTTGCCGCTCACGTCGGCGCTGATTTTCACCTGGGTCCGGGGCTGGATGGTCCCGGTGCCGTTGACCTTCTGGACGATCTTCTGGCGTTCCACACGGGCGGTCTGGACCGTCAGCGCCTTGTCGCCTCCGTCCCGGAAGGCCATGATGCCGGCAACGCCGCCCAATACCACCACGGCGGCAGCGCCGATCCAGAGGGGTTTGCGTCTCATCGGGGGAAATCCTCCATATCCTTGCGATTGAGGGCGTTATCAGGGTGTCTGGAAATCTGGTAGGACTACGGCGAAACCGGGCGGAAGGTTGCTTCGGGGGGCCCGCGGGACCGGCCCGGCCCGTGGCCGCACCGGTCCCGTCCCAGGGGGGCTAAAAAGCGCCCATGAAGCCCAGGGTGCCCTCCGACTTCTCGGCATCCGCATCGAACGTGTACTCCACGAGGAAGCGCATGTTGCGCGCCACCATGTAGTTCACCGTCGCCGTCAGGCGTCTGGTGTCGTACAGGTCGCCGCCGCTCTCGATCACGTTGTACAGGCCCGAGAACAACCACCTCGATTCCGACCCACGGGGCATGAAGATGAGTTCCGCAAAGCCGCCATCCGTCTCCGTATCGGTCGAATCCGGGACCACGAAGAACGCGTTGCTGTCATTGCGGCGCAGGTACTGCAGGTTCAGCTGCCACTTCTCCCCCGCATCAATCGTGGCATCACCTCCCGCGTAGTACACGTCGTTGCGCGTGCCGAACTCGTTCTTCTCCTCGTTGTAGTAGCCAAACGCACCCACCCTCACCGGTCCCAGCGCCTGGCTGGCGCGCAGTGCCGACGCTTTCTGCGTGTCCACATCGAACACGCGATCCTCCGCCGCCGGGATGCCGTTGCCGTTGAGTAACTGCGCCACCAGATCGAGGCCGAAGTCGAAGCCGTAGGTGAACATGAGCCCGCGGTCATAGGTGAGGTTGGCCTGCGATTCCCCGGGACGGAAACGGTAGATGAGGTAATCCTCGAACTCCAGGCGCAGTTCGCGCTTGAAGAGAGGATCCGACACCTGGAACTGCCCGGCCATCACGTCGAATTCGCTGCCCCGGATGTTGTTGAAGTGCAGGTAGGCATCCTCCAGGCCGGCCACTTCACCGCGTTCGAACACGTAGAAGTAGAAGTAGTACGAGATGTTTCGCGTCACGCGGCCGCCGCTCAGGAGTTTCAGCCCGTAGGGAACCTGCAGGTCCGCGTCGACCGCGCTGGATTCCTGCCCGCGCAGATAGGCATCAATGCGCACGGCCAGCGGGAGATCCGTCTGCAGCAGGAGCTGGGTATCCCCCGTGTCGATGGTCGCACGCTTGGGCTCTTCGCCGTCCGGCAGAACGAAGCCATTTCCCGCGAACTCCTCTCCGTACGGCTTGAGTTTGGGCGCCGCAACGTGGCACATGGTGCAGGAGACGCGGTACTTGCGCGCAAACGCGGGAATCGCCCCCGCCGTCCCCCCGGGAAGGAGCGGTAACGCCGGCACCGCGATGGTAACGCTGATCAGGGCTGCGGCCAGTGATTGTCGGGTGGTCATGATGTCCTCTCCTCTGGGATGAAAGGTTCGTTTCGTTCACCAGCTCACGTCGAACCACGTCTCGCTCCGGTTCACGAGAAACGCCTCCATTTCCTCCTCCGGAACCTCCAGATACTCGCCAACCGAGTGCACGAGGCGCCGGTAGTAGATCTCCGCCACCACGCGCACGCGCCCCTCGGGCATGTCGTCGGGGACGGTCCACGTGTAGGTCTCGACCTTCGTCTCGCGGGGACCGATGCGGTAGTCGACACCAAGCGACGCGGTGTTCCACTGCGCGATGGTCATGCGCCCCTTCGGATCGAAGTATGGCAACCGGAAGATGCGGTCCCCCTCGTAGGGCAGGGCGTCGCGCGGCAGGCCCGCGAACCCCTCGAGCCCCAGGATGTCTCCGATGTCCTGGTAGGCGAGTGCGTCCTTCGAGGAGATGGTGAATTCCTCTCCCTCGAATCCCTTGCGATCCACGGGCAGGTGGTATTCGTTCCCCTCCGCATCCCACGCCCGCACCGTGAGCCACAGCTGGCGCTCCTCCGCGGACCCGGAGGGGATCTTGTGTCCCGCCTTGTGGTTGAAGGCCTGTGCCTGCAGCGTGATCGGTTCGCCGGGCACGGCATCGCGCGTGTTGGGATGGATGCGCACCTCCACTGAGCCCCGCAGCTTGCTCTGTGAGTGCGCGCCGTGAAACAGGTGATGGCGCATGTCGTCGCGCATCTCCGCCTGCATGGCGTTGCGGCCCTCGCCCGCCGGCATGTGGCAGTCCTGGCAGCGCACACCCTCGCGCGCGTAGGGGCCCGCGGCCCATTCGCGCTGGGTGGACTTGACCCACACGCCATAGGGACTCATCTCGTTGTGGCACGTCCCGCACATTTCGGCCGTCTGGGTGAACTCGTGAAACTGAGTCGTGTGGTGGGGCGACTTGACACCATCGCGATTGCCGTACTTGGTCCGGCCGGGAGAGATGGTGAAGCTGAAGTTGTAGGGGTCACCGTTCTTCCCCGTGATCGTGTGGCATATGTCGCACGACACGCCTTCGTTGGCCCGCGACCCTTCCGAGGGCGGCGGCGGGGGAACGTCTCCGGCAATGAAGGCGCCGGGCGCGTGACACCCGTTGCAGCCGGCCTTGACGCCCGCGACCTTCGGATCCTTCTCCGCGTGGGGCACCGCGAGCTTGAAATATTCGATTTCGTCCCAGTGGTGCGTGTACGACTGCGACATCATGGCCTGCTGCCACTGCATGTAGATATCGATGTGGCATGTTCCGCAGGCGCGCGGGGATTCGAAACTCTCGTAGCTGCCGGTGCCAAGAAGCGCGTCGCCGCTGGGCTGGGAGCCCTGGGCAAATGCGGCGGCGGGTACTATGAGGATGGCCGCACCAAGAAGCAGTGCAATCTGCGCGCGGGCTGTCATGAAAACCCTCCTTCGCGCGGTTGAATGATGCGGCCGATTATTCTACTTGCAGATTATAATATCTGTTTCTTGGTGAACACCCAAGACCTATTCTCAATCGGGGGTAACAGGCGAGAGCCCGCCCGTGGAATGCGGCGCGCGATGACAGGGCGGCACGCCGCGTTCCACGTGGCGGTTGGGGCGGGATCAGTGCCCGGCACGTGTCACGATCAGCAGCAGGGCCGGATCAGTCCGACCACCTTGCCCAGGATCTGCACCTGGGGGCCGTGTGCGTCGATGCGCACCGGCCCCAGTTGCGAGACGAGGTAATCACCGCCCGCCCGGGTCTCGTAGCGCTTGACGGATACCTCGCCGTCCACACGCGCAACAACCACATCGCCGCTCTGTACACCCGGGTCCGGGGCCACGACGATCAGATCTCCCTCCAGAATGTGGGCGTCTGCCATGCATCCGCCTTCCACCCGCATGAGGAAGTTGTCCGGCTTGTCGAACAACGCGCGATCGAGCAGATAGGTGCCCGCCGTGTCCTCGCCGGCAACCGCGGGAGCGCTTCCGGCGGCAACACGGCCCCTCAGCGACAACGACAACACACCCTCCTGGGCGGCCGGTCCCAGCGAATCCGGGCGATGCAGAAAACGAATCGCCCGCGACTTGTCCCGTCCGCGATGGATGTATCCTTTGCGTTCCAGCGCCTGCAGATGCTGGCTCACGGAACGCGGCGACTTCAAGCCCGTCGCCCTGCAAATCTCCCGCACCGTCGGGGGATACCCGAAATCACGGGTGTGCGATCCCAGATACTCAAGAATCTCCTTTTGACGGCTCGTCAGGGGGAGTTTCTCCATGACCATTCCCTCCTTCAGCGACAACGATCTCCATGGCATCGCACACCTTTCTTCCGTCACGCATTCTGACCTTGCCCAATACGATTGCGTGACTCCCGTCGTTCACTGGCTCGCCCTTATGAACGACGCGCTCCCAGGGTACGAAGACGCGCACAGATCCACTGGAGTCGAACAGTTCGAAGAAACCTACCGTTTTACCAGAACTGGTCTTGTAGTCATGGAGATTCCGGATGCGCCCGGCCAGTTCAACTGGGGTGGCGCTCGGGTGGGGATAGAACTCCATCATCGAGGTAACTACGCGGAAACCAGCCCGCGAGTTACCATCTTTTCTTATCGGTGACCGGTCGGATGTGGGATACGAATGCGGGGTACCAGACGTCTGGATGGTGCCGAACAACATTCCCATCTGCTCGGAGGGTTCACGCGGGACCGACGGCTGGCGTGGCTGTTCCGCGCCTTCCTGCCCGCCATTCGCGACCGAGTCGAACGCCCCCACCCGGACCAGAGCATCGACAACCTCAAAGCTAATACCCGCTTCTGCCGCCGCACAACTGAATTCATCCACGCTCGTATACCGGCCACGCCCACGCATACGAATGATTGTATCCGCGACCTCGCGTGTGACGCCGTTCACGTCCCACAACGGCGGTCGGATCTTCCCGACTTCGACCCGGTGCCGGCGCCCGCTCAGATTCACATCGCACCCCAGCCACTTCCCCTCCGCTTCCAACAGTTCCCGGTAACGGCGCCGCTTCTCTCCACCGGCGGTGTGGTCGAGCAGGTTGGCGAAGAAGCGTATCCGGTCCGCGTGCTTGAATACCAGCGCGCGATGAATGAGCAGACACTCGGCCAGTATGCGCTGGCGATCCTGCGCGCGCTCGGCCAGGCGCAGAAAACGTCCAAACCAGGCGGTGGCATCATCGAGGGGCACCGAAACCTCGACGGTGAGTGCAAGGAACTCCCGGCGTAAGGTGGCCAGGTTGCCGGGCGTGTGCTCGCGGAACCGGCCCAGCAGCGCCGATGCGTCCGGTGCACTGAGACCGGTGAGGCGGGCCATCACGTCGCGGGCCTGATCCCGGAACAGCACCCAGCCGTTGGTCGGCGCCAGGATTTCGCCCACCAGCGGGGCCGCCGGCACCGCGGGCGCTTCACCGCGGAACGCCTGCATGCGCGCCGATAGTCCCAGGCCACCCCCGCGGTGTCTCAGCAACGCAACAAACTGGACCAGGTCCGCGAAACAGGAGATGCCGAAACCCGGGGCCAGGGCGCCGGGACGTCCCTCGAGCAGATGGATCCCGTCGAGGTCTCCGTACGACACCAGGGCGTAGGGTTCCATCTCACCCGCATCCCAGTCCTCATCGCGCCCGACCCACGCCAGCACGTGCAGTGCGTCAATATCGATGCGCCGGATTCCGCCCAGCGGAAACGAGTCGCGTGTGGACTGGATGAAGTGATCCCCCGTCTCGGGGTTTACCGTGTATCCGAACATGGCGCGCAGGGAGCGTGACGCGACCGCGATGGTCCGTTTGGTTCGCGAGAAGCCGAACGGCAGCCCCTCTATGGACGCCGCGTGCGCCACCAGGTCCCGAAACACGGGACTCTGGCGGTAGAGCCTTCCCAGCGAGCGATTGTCTTCCGACAGCTCGCGCAGTGACGTTCCGGGATGACGCGTTGCGATTCGCAGCGCCTCCTCGAGTTCGGCGGCCGGCACGTCGACCCGGCGCGCACCGATGCGCAACGCACGCGCGGCCGTGATGTGCTCCACCGAGGGCACGTAGCCGATACTCGCGTCGTCGTAGACATGGTTGAGCGTGGCCAGCACCCGGGGGCGCTGCTCGGGGGCAATCTGAAGGTCGAGGATACGTGTTTCCTCCACGCGGCCTTCAAACTCCGGGTCGAAGTGCGCGTCGAGCGCATAGGGATCAAAGACGGTGATCCCCAGCAGCCAGGCGCAGCGCGATTGCAGGGTCAGACCCGTGGCCGGGCCGATGTTCACGCCCGCGGCACGAAGCCTGCGCACGATCTCCTCGTATTGCAGAAAGCGATCCCCGGTTCCGAGGCGCTCGATACGTGCGAGTTCCGCTGCGACCACCTGTCTCAGGCCGGCGGGCGGCGCGACGGGGCCCGCTTCACGCGCCCGCAGCGCCGCATCCAGGCGCGCGCGCAGCACTCCGCGCTCCGCTCCCGCGCCATCGAACAGGGGAATACTTCCCGACGGCTCCACCGATCGTTCCGCGGCATCGAACAGATCCGGCTGCACCAGTGCCGCGATCAGCGCCGCGTTGGCGTGGGCCTCGGGCAGCCCGTCGAACGCATCGCTCATCTCCGCGGCCGTGCGCATTCCGTGCCCGGGGCGCGCATCGCCCACACGCGCATCGCCAAAGACCTGGTGCTCAAACGACGCGTCGTCGCCGGTGACCACCAGTTCGGCGAGTTGCGGCCGCGCGGGACCCACGAAACGGACGTCCTGTACCAGCACGGGGGGAACGCCGGCGCCACGCGCATCGGCGACGAACGCCTCCTGCACCGATGCCTCCCCGTCCGGGAGCCCGTCCCGGGATTCCACGAACACGCGGTCGCCAAAGACCTCGCGCAGCGGGTGGAGCAGGTGGCGAATGTCGATATCGGCGCGCGCGAGATCGAGCCCCGCGATCGCAACCACCCCGTCCCCCATCCCCTCGATGTCCTCCAGGTACACGCCCTGCCGCGCCTCGCGCCGGGTTGCCGAGAGGGTGGCGGCCGCGCACACGTTGCGCAGACCGGTGCGGTCCAGGGCAAGCAGGATCAGTGTCTGGACGGGATCGTCGCCGGATGGCGGGTTGCTCCAGTCGATGAGCAGGAGCGCGCCGTAGATGGGCTTGACGCCGACCTCGCGGGCCGCGCGGTGGAACTCTGCGAATCCGAAGGTCCCGCTGACATCGGTGAGGGCAACGGCATCGAATCCAACGCGCCGGGCATGCCGGCAGACATCCCCGGGCGTCGACAGCCCCAGCCCCAGGCTGTACGAGGACAGCACCCGCAAGTGGACGAATGGTCGAGTGTTACGGGTGGCCACCACCCCTCCGTTCCGCGCCACCACCCCGGAGACAAAGGTCGCTCCCCGGAGCAAACCAAGCCGCTAACTTCTTTTGTAGCATAGCAGTACAGGAACCCATCGTCAAGCGGAGAGAAACAGACAGGAGCCTCTTGTTAATTATTTCACATGTGACTACACTGAATAGTGAGCGTTCGCTAACCAAGGAGACCGATTGCCGACCTCAGCCCGCATGAAGAACCGCCCCGAACAGATCCTGCGCGAGGCCGCCCGGCTCTTCGCTTCGCGTGGATACCGGGGCACGTCCGTGCGCCGGATTGCGGAGGCCTGCGGGGTGAGCGAAGCGGCACTGTACCGCCACTTCCCCGGCAAGGAGCATATCTACGAGGCGGTCATCGCCTGGAAGGCGGGCCAGCACGACATCGCCGGGCACCTCGCGGGGCTGCGCGACGCCGCGGACATCGAGAGCGTGCTTCGGGGGGTGGCAGAGCACATCCTCGGCTTCCTCGAGAGCGATCCCGAGCTCCTGGCCCTGAAGTTTGGCGCCTGCATCGAGTCCGACGCCGCCGCCCCGATCCTGTTCCGCGAGGTCCGTCTCCCCTACATCGACTTTCTAAAGACGGAAATCGAATCCCGCACCGCTCGCGGAGAGCTGCGCACGGTGGACCCTTTCATCACCGCGCGCTGTTTCGTGGGCATGGTGATGGACTGCGCGCTCTCCGCCGGCGTCTGGAACCGTGCCGCCGGCCTCGATTTCGACAGTGCCGCCGTTGTCACCAACAACGTCCCGATCTTCGCCCGCGGCCTCCAGAACCATGCTTCGGCATGACGCGTACAGCCTGATGTTCGGCAGCAACAACCTCTTCTACAGCGATATGACCGCGAGCAAGTGGGGGCCGGGCGCACAGCACGACTTCCCGCTCGTCGCCACGCCGTAACCTCCGGGGCGCGGCGACACAACGCAAAACGGGCTACGCGAATCGCTCGCGTAGCCCGTTTGCATTTGGTGAGCCGCCCGGGACTCGAACCCGGTACCACCTGCTTAAAAGGCAGGTGCTCTACCTGATGAGCTAGCGGCTCCCGATTCTGGTCTTCTTCCTACAGTCCCGCGGCCGCCCCGCGCGCAAGCGGCATCTCCACCATGGCGGAGCGCTCGGGGCCAAGCGACACCAGATGGATGCGGCACCCGACCAGCTGCTCGAGCCGCCGGATGTAGGCGATGGCGCGCGGGGGCAGGTCTTCGAGTTGCTTGCCCTCGGTACGCGCCTCCCAGCCCCGGATCACCTCGTAGTGGGGCCGCACCGCCGCAACGTCGCGTGCGTCCGCCGGAAAAACATCGACGGAACGCTTGCCCGCCCGGTACGACGTGCACACCTTGACCTCGGCGAACGAATCGAGCACGTCGAGCTTGGTGAGCGCAATGTCGGTGATGCCGTTGATCTGGACCACGGTGCGCGCGGCCACCGCGTCGAACCACCCGCAGCGGCGGGGCCGCCCGGTGGTGGTGCCGTACTCGCGCCCGATCTCGCGCAGCCTGCGTCCCGGCGCGCCCTTGTCCTCGGTGGGAAACGGCCCGTTGCCCACGCGCGTGCAGTATGCCTTGAAGATGCCCACGATGCGGCCGAAGGCCGACGGCGGCAATCCGGTGCCGATGGCGGCACCGCCCGCGCTGCACGAACTGGACGTCACAAAGGGATAGGTCCCGTGGTCGATATCCAGCAGTGAGCCCTGCGCACCCTCGCACAGCACGCTCTTGCCGGCCGCCTCCGCCGCCCACAGGATGGGCCGCGTGTCGGTGATCATGGGCAGCAACCGGCGCCGCGCGCTCAGAAGGTCGTCGACCACGCGTGCCGGCGAGAGCGTCTTTGCGCCGCGAAGCTTCAGCAGGCGGTTGTTCTCGCGCACGCGTGCCGTCACCAGCTCGCGCAGCTGCGCAGGGCTGCGGCGCAGGTCCGCCATGCGCACGCCGTCGCGCCGCGCCTTGTCCGCGTAGGCCGGCGAGATCCCCTTGCGGGTGGTCCCGATGCCGCCATCGACGCGGCGGTCCTCGGAGTCACAATCCAGCGCGATGTGGTACGGAAGCACCAGGTGCGCCTGGTCGCTGATGTGGATGCGCCCGGCAAAATCCACACCCTGTTCGGCGAGCCCATCGATCTCGCGTACCAGCGCGGAAGGGTCGATCACCATACCACCCCCGAGTACGCAGGCCGTCTGCGGATACAGGATACCCGACGGCACCTGGTGAAAGGCGAAACGCTTCTCACCCACCACCACGGTGTGGCCCGCGTTGGCCCCACCCTGGAAGCGCACCACGAAGTCCACCTCGCGTGCGAGGTAATCGATGATCTTGGCCTTGCCCTCGTCGCCCCACTGTCCACCCACAACCAGAGTAACCGGCATGATTCCTTCCCTGCGCCACTCCCGGCGCGCGCGTCAAGGCCACCCGCAACGCGGGTGGTGACGGAATTCTCTTCGCATTGTTTCGCAGCGCGCGGGCGCGCACCGTCGATGATGCAGAAGGCGCCCGTGTCACCACGGGCCGGGTCATTATAGGGACGGGCGCCCGACGGGTCAACGCCCGTGCCTCGCCCCGGGGCCCAGCGGGCTCAGCGGTTCACCGCGTCGCGAATCTCGCCTCCGGTGAGCGCCAGTCCGATGGATTCGGCCACGTCCGTGGCCACGCGGCGCTGCGCATCCACCGTGGCCGCCCCGAGATGCGGGGTGAACACCGACCGCGGATGGCGCAAGAGCGGGCTGTCTCCCGGCGGCTCCTTCTCGAAGACGTCCATCGCCACCGCGCGCACCTTGCCCGCGTCCAGGGCCTGGAGCAGCGCGGCCTCGTCCACCACGCCCCCGCGCGAGCAGTTCACGATCACCACCCCGTCCTTCATGGCGGCAATCTCACGGGGGCCGATGAGCCCCTGTGTGTCCATGCCCAACGGGACGTGCATCGTGATCCAGTCGCTCCGGCGAATCACCTCCGGCAGTTTCATGAGTTCGACACCGATCTCAAGCGCCTGGTCGGCCACCACGAAGGGGTCGCACGCGAGCACCCGCATCTGAAAGGCGCGCGCGCGCAGCGCCACCTCCCGCCCCACACGTCCCAGACCCACCACACCCAGCGTCTTGCCGGCCAGCTCGACCCCGAGAAACGAATTGCGTTCCCACTTTCCCGCCGTCAGCGACGTGTGCGCGCGGGGTATCTCGCGCGCCACCGACAGCATGAGCGCCATGGTGTGCTCCGCGGTGGAGACGGTGTTGCTGCGGGGCGAGTTGATCACCACGATGCCACGACGCGTGGCCGCGGCGACGTCGATGTTGTCCACACCAACCCCCGCGCGGCCGATGAACTTGAGACGCTTCCCGGCCTCGATCACCGCCGCGGTGACTCTGGTGGGGCTGCGCACGATGACGGCCTCGAAGTCGGGGATCATCGCGCGCAGTTCATCCGGCGCCGGTGTTCCCATGGAGACCGTCTCGACGCCCTCGAACGACTCCAGCTTCCTGACCGCCTCGGCGGAAATCCCGTCGGTGAGGAGAACGCGGCTCATCGCTTGCCCGCACCACCCGCGTACGACTCGCGCAGCGCCGCGACACCCCTTCCGAAGGTGTTCAGCAGACCCAGGTCGTTGAGCGTCGCCTCTAGCGCCGAAACCACCGCGTACATGTCGGTGGCATCGTAGTGACCCAGGTGACCGATGCGCACAATCTTCCCCTTCAGCGCGCCCTGCCCGCCCGCTATCTTCACCCCGTAGTGCTTCTCCAGGTGTTTCTGGATCGCACCCGCCGAATCACCCGGCGTGCGCACCGCGGTGGTCGCGTTGGAAGGAACCGCGGCGAGAAGCTCCAGCCCCATCGCGGTCACCGCCGCGCGCGTGGCGCGCGCGTTGGCGTCGTGGCGGGCGATGATGTTCTCGATTCCCTCCGCGCGCATCATTTCCAGTGCCGTGCGCAGTGCCAGCACCAGCGTGATGGCCGGAGTGTAGGGGGTGTCCCCCTTCTCCGCGGAGGCAAGGGCCTTGAGGAGATCGAAGTAGTAGACCGGGTGCCGCCCCTCGCGCATGCGTGCCCGTGCGCGCTCGGAGACCGCCACGTAGCCGAGTCCGGGCGGGATCATGACACCCTTCTGAGATCCACCCACCACCGCGTCGAGCCCCCAGTCGTCGGTACGCACGTCGTGTGCGCCGGCGCTGGTGATGGCGTCGACGCCGATCAATGCGCCGTGCGCGCGCGCGATCTTCGCGAACGCCTCGACGTCCTGCAGAACCCCGGTGGCGGTCTCCGAGTGGGTGGCAAACAGGACCGCCGCGCCGGGGTTGCTCATGAATGCGCGCTCGACCGCGGCGGGTTGCACCACCTGTCCGTACTCGGCCTTCAGCGTCACCACCTTCATGCCGTACGCCTCGGCGATTTCGCGCCAGCGCTCGCTGAACTTTCCAAGCTCGGTGGTGATGACCGTGTCACCGGGACGCGTCATGTTTACCACCGCCGCTTCCATCGCGCCCGAGCCCGACGCGGTAAGGATGGCGACCGGGTTGGTCGTGCGCAGGATGTACTGCAGACCCGACATGGCATCCCGATGGGCCTGGCGGAACGCCTCGGTGCGGTGGTGGATGAGGGGCCGCGCCGCGGTCTCCAGAACTTCGGCTGGAATGGCCGTGGGACCGGGCGTAAACAACCGTGGGGTCTTCATGCGTCTGATCTCCTTGCGATGCTCCCGATTATACGCGGCCCGCGGACGCTGGCAAGGCGCCGGTCACAGCGCAAAGGAGGCCTCGATCCAGGCCCACAACTCCTTGCGCCCGTTACCGGTGACACTCGAGAACGCAACCACGCCCGTGTCCGGCCGCACGTCCAGTTCGCGGATGGCCGCCGAGATGCGCCCGCTCATGGACGACTTGCTCACCTTGTCCGCCTTGGTGAACACGAGGCACATGGGCCGCCCGGTCGCGTCCAGGCGCCGCACGGACTCGACATCGAGGTCGGTGGGCTCGTGGCGGGCATCGATCAGCTGCACCAGCGCGTTCTTGCGCGGCTCGGCGAGGTACAACTCGAACATCCGGGTGAAGCGGCGCGACTCGGACCTGGGGATCTTGGCGTAGCCATAGCCGGGCATGTCCACCAGGAAGAAGCGGTCGTTGATTCGGAAGAAGTTGGCCGCGCGCGTCTTGCCCGGGGTCTTGGAAATGCGCGCCACCCCCTCGCGCCCGAGCAGGGTGTTGATCAGCGACGACTTGCCCACGTTGGAGCGCCCGAACAGCGCCACTTCGGGCCGCGGGTCCGCGGGAAAGCCGCCGGGGAACCCGAAGGACCCCGTATACTCGACAGTCTTGATCTTCATATGAAAAAAACGCGGCCGCTTTGGCTTGGTCGCCGGGCCGCAGGGCGATTATAATGACCCGCGGCGTTTCCAGGCCACAGAAACGTCCTCTGAATGACGAATTCCTCCCCCATCCAGAGCCTGCGCGCGGCGGGACTCAGCGAGTCGGCCGCAGAGCGCCTGTCCGGATACCTTGCGCGCGCGGGCGCCATGGACCCGGCGGCCGGCTGGAGCCTGGTTTCCCGCGAGGCGCTCGATCCGTCGCTCCCCCACGCGGCCCATCGCTTTCTCTACGACACGATCTTCGCCGCCTGGGACGGCTCGCGCGGTCCCCGTCCCGCCTGGACCCCCACCTCGGACGAGGCCGCGGCCACCCACATCGCCGCCGCCTGCCGCCGCCTGGGGCTGGATGACTACGCCGGGCTGCACCGCTGGTCGGTTCGTCACCGCACCGAGTTCTGGCGCGACACGTTGAACACGCTCTCGATCCGCTTCCGGACGGAACCGGGCGGGATACTCGACGTCTCGCGCGGCGTGGCCAACGCGCGCTGGCTCACCGGGGCACACCTCAACATCGCCGACAGCTGTTTTCTCGCCTCCGGCGACACCACCGCCATCATCCACCAGCGTCCGGGTGAGCCGCCGGCGCGGATCAGCTATGCGGACCTGCAGGCACTCAGCAACCGCTTCGCCAATGGTCTGCGCGCGCTGGGCGCGAAGCCCGGCACGGCGGTCGCGGTCGCCATGCCCATGACCCTGGAGTCCGTGGTTGCCTACCTGGGGATCGTCAAGGCCGGATGCGTCGTTGTTTCGGTGGCGGACAGTTTTGCGGCGGATGAAATCCGCACGCGGCTGCGCATCGCGGGCGCGGAGATTGCGGTGACGCAGGACATCGTGGTGCGCGCGGGCAAGACGCTGCCGATGGCCCGGAAAGTCTTCGACGCGGGCGCGCGCATCTGCGTGGTGGTGCCGCACGCCGGCAAGCCCACCGTGGCGCTGCGGGAGGGGGACTGCGCGTGGGACGCGTTTCTCTCCGACGACGACCGCTTCGAGGCCCACGCCGGCGCCGCCGACGACCCCACCAACGTGCTCTTTTCCTCCGGCACCACCGGCGACCCCAAGGCGATCCCGTGGTCGCACGCGACACCCATCAAGTGCGCCATGGACGCCCACTACCACCACGACATCCACCCCGGTGACGTGGTGGCGTGGCCCACCAATCTGGGCTGGATGATGGGGCCGTGGCTGATCTACGCGAGCTTCGTCAACTGCGCCACCATGGCGCTGTGCGGCGACGCGCCCAACACCGCGGCGTTCTGCCGCTTCGTCCAGGATGCACGCGTAACCATGCTGGGGATCGTGCCCAGCATCGTGAAGGCGTGGCGCGCGGGCGATGCCACCGACGGCGTGGACTGGTCGTCGATTCGCGCCTTCAGCTCCACCGGCGAGGCCTCCAACGCGGACGATTACCTGTGGCTGATGGCGCGGGCCGGCTACCGTCCGGTGGTGGAGTACTGCGGTGGCACCGAGATCGGCGGCGGCTACCTCACGCAGGCGCTCACCCAGGCGGCGTCACCCGCCACCTTCTCCACACCCTCGCTGGGTCTCGACGTGCGCATCGTCGACGAGGACGGCAACCCCGCCCATAACGGCGAGCTGTTCATCGTGCCCCCTTCCATCGGCCTCTCGCACACGCTCCTCAACCGCGACCATGCGGAGGTCTACCATGCGGGCACGCCGCGCGGTCCGGTGGGCGAGACCCTGCGCCGCCATGGTGACCAGATGGAGATGCTGCCGGGCGGGTACTACCGGGCCCACGGGCGCGCGGACGACACCATGAACCTGGGCGGCATCAAGGTGAGTTCAGCGGAAATTGAACGGGCGGTACTGGGCGTCGAAGGGCTCAGCGACGTGGCCGCAATCGCGGTGGATCCTGCCGGCGGCGGCCCCAGCCGGCTGGTGCTGTACGTGGTGGGCGAGAAACTGGATGCGGCCGCAGTCAAGTCTTCGGCCCAGAAGGCCATCGCCGCGAGACTCAATCCCCTCTTCCGGGTCCACGACGTGTGCGTTGTGGACACCCTCCCCCGCACCGCATCCAACAAGGTCATGCGGCGGGTTCTGCGCGATCAGTACCGCGCGTAGCGGAGCGGGATCGCGACCGTCGCTAGTGCGCGACGTTCGACTCGATGTACTCGAAGTACCCGGGGCGCTCGCGATCGGTCTGCGGCTTGACGGCCCGGCTGCGTGTGCGCGGCAGCGGCCGCTCCAGCGCAACCCGCAGCACATCGCGCAGTGTCTCGGCCGTGTGGATCTTCAGGCCGTTGCGCACTTCACGCGGCAGCTCCTTGATCAGCTGCGATGAGCCCTTGGGAATGATGACTTCCTTGATGCCCGAGCGCAGCGCGGCCACCGTCTTCTCGTTGAGGCCCCCCACCGGCAGCACCTCGCCTTTCAGGGTCAGTTCTCCGGTCATGGCAACGTCGCGCCGAACCGGGATCCCGAAGAAGTTTGACACCAGGGCGGTGGCAATCGACACCCCCGCGCTGGGCCCGTCCTTGGGAATCGCGCCCTCGGGCACGTGGATATGCACGTCGATCTCGTGGAAGAAGTTCTTCTTGAGCGGAAGCACGCGCGCCATGCTGCGCGCGTAGGAAACCGCGATCTGCGCCGACTCCTGCATCACCGCACCCAGCTGGCCGGTGAGCGTGATCTTTCCCGTCCCGGGCATGAAGGCCGCCTCGATGTGCAGGATGTCCCCGCCGAAGCTGGTCCAGGCGAGCCCCGTGGCCACGCCCACCATGTTCTTCTGCAGGATCTCCTTCTCCGAGAAGGGCGGTACACCCAGGTAGCTGTCGAGTTTGCGGGCGGAAATCTTGACCGTGGGCGTCTTGCCCGAGCTGGCCACGTTCTTGGCCACCTTGCGCAGGATCTTGGCGAGTTCGCGCTCGAGACTGCGCACACCGGACTCGCGCGTGTAGGCCTGGATCACGCGCCGCATCGCTGCATCGCTCAGCATCACGTCGCTGCCCTTGAGCCCGTGACGCGTGAGCATCTTGGGCAGCAGGTGCTTGCGGGCGATGCGCACCTTCTCCGTTTCCAGGTAACCCGGCAGCCGGATGATCTCCATGCGGTCCTGCAGTGCCGCGGGAATGGTGTGGGTCACGTTGGCGGTGGTGATGAACATCACTTCGCTCAGGTCGAACTCCACCTCCAGGTAGTGATCGCTGAACGAGTGGTTCTGCTCCGGGTCCAGCACCTCCAGCAGCGCCGACGCGGGGTCACCGCGAAAATCGCTCGACATCTTGTCGATTTCGTCGAGCAGGATCACCGGATTCTTGGTTCCCGCCTTGATGAGAGACTGAATGATGCGCCCCGGCATCGAACCGATGTACGTGCGCCGGTGCCCGCGGATCTCCGCCTCGTCGCGCACCCCGCCCAATGAGAAGCGTACGAACTTGCGCTCGGTCGCGTCGGCGATGGACTGGCCCAGCGAGGTCTTGCCCACGCCCGGCGGGCCTACGAAGCACAGGATGGGCCCCTTGAGGGTGCTGGAGAGCTTCATCACGGCCAGGAACTCGATGATGCGTTCCTTGACCTTGCGCAGGCCGTAGTGATCCTCGTCGAGCTGGCGGCGCACGGCGGCCAGGTCCAGCTTGCCGTCCGAGCGAATGTTCCAGGGCAGCGCCAGCATGGTGTCGAGATAGTTGCGCACCACCGTGGCCTCCGGCGACAGCGCGGGCATGCGCCCGAGCCGGTCGACTTCCTTCATCGCCACTTCGCGGGCGCGTTCCGGCATGCCGGCCGCTTCCACCTTCTCGCGCAACTCGTCCACCTCGCTGGACTCGTCGCCGGCGTGGCCCAACTCCTTGCGGATCGCCTTCAACTGCTCGTTGAGGTAGAACTCCTTCTGATTCTTCTGGACCTGGCTGCGCACCTCGCCCTCTATCTTCTTCTCGAGGCGCAGGATCTCCAGTTCTTCGGCCAGGATGGTGCCCAGCATGCGGTAGCGCTCGGGCAGGTCGACGGCCTCCAGCAGCGGCTGCTTGGATTCGATCTTGGCGATGATGTGCGAGGCGATCGAATCGGCCAGACGGTCGGGGTCCTCGATGGGCAGTACCGAACGCAGCACTTCGTCGGGGATGCGCTTGTTGAGCTGCACGTACTCGGTGAACTGCGACGACACGCTGCGAACCATGGCCTCCATCTGGTTGGAGGCGAGCGAAGCACCGCTTACCGCGCGCACCTGGGCGCGCAGGTACTTGCGGCTGCGGTGGAAGCGCGCGATTTCGCCCCGCGAGACGCCTTCCACCAGGATGCGCATGGTTCCTTCCACCAGCCGCATCAGCTGGAGAATCTTGACCACGGTGCCCAGCGAGTACAGGTCGCCCGGCTCGGGATCGTCGACGTTCATCTGGCGCTGGGTGACCACCAGCAGCAGGCGTTCGCCCTTCATGGCCTCGTCGAGCGCGGCGAGCGACCGGGGACGACCCACCAGCAGCGGCGTGATCATGCCCGGGTAGATGACGACGTCCCGCAGCGGCAACACCGGCATGCTGTCGGGAATGCTGACGACCTCGTCCTGACGATCAGAAACGGACATGTTGAACCCCTCCAGGGGTCAGGATAAGACGGACGATGAAAATGTCGAAGCGGAATCGTACCGGGCTGCCGCAGGCGCGCAACTCTTTACGCTTCCTTGACGCGGCGGTCGCGCTGAATGACGATTTCGGGCTCCATGTGCTTCAGAATGGTGTCCTCGCTGATGACCACCTTGCGCACGTCGGTCCGGGACGGGATATCGTACATGAGGTGGAGCATGGTCTCCTCCATGACGGCGCGCAGGCCACGGGCCCCGGTCTCGCGCAGGCAGGCGATGCGGGCGATGGCGCGGATGGCGGAATCGTCGAACACCAGCTCCACGTCCTCCATCTGGAAGAGCTTCTTGTACTGCTTGGTGAGCGCGTTCTTGGGCCGCGTCAGGATTTCGACCAGCGCGGCGTCGTCCAGCGCGTCCAGCACGCCCACGATGGGCAGGCGGCCCACCAGTTCCGGAATGAGGCCGAACTTGATCATGTCCTCGGGCGCGACGTGGCGCAGCATCTTGGCGCGCTCCTCGCGGGTGCCCGACGACTGCTCGCGCCCGAAACCCAGCACCTTGCGGCCGGTGCGCTGCTCGATGACCTTGTCCAGGCCCTCGAAGGCGCCGCCGCAGATGAACAGGATGTTCTTGGTGTTGATCTCAATGTAGTTCTGCTGCGGAATTTTGCGCCCGCCCTGCGGAGGCACGTTGGCAATGGCACCCTCCAGCATCTTGAGCAGCGCCTGCTGCACGCCCTCGCCGGACACGTCTCGCGTGATGGACGGGCTGTCCGACTTGCGTGCGATCTTGTCGATCTCGTCTATGTAGACGATACCCTTCTCCGCCGCCGCCACCGACGAGCCGGCGTTCTGATAGAGCTTGAGGAGGATGTTCTCGACGTCCTCGCCCACGTAGCCGGCCTCGGTGAACGCGGTGGCATCCACGATGGCAAACGGCACGCGCAGGAAGCGCGCCAGCGTCTGCGCCAGCAGGGTCTTGCCGGTGCCGGTGGGCCCCAGCAGGAGAATGTTGCTCTTCTCGATCTCGACCTCGTTGGTGGTGCGCTCGTGCATGATGCGCTTGTAGTGGTTGTACACCGCCACCGAGAGCATCACCTTGGCGTCTTCCTGCCCAACCACGTACAGGTCGAGGAATTCCTTGATCTCGCGCGGCTTGGGGAATTCGTCCGAGTCGAACAGCACCTGCCCGGAGATCTCGTCGTCCAGGATGTCCTTGCACAGCTTGATGCATTCGTTGCAGATATAGACCGACGGACCCGAGATCAACTTGGTGACCTCGTCCTGTCCGCGTCCGCAAAACGAACAACGCAGGATGTGTGGGTTGCCGATCTTCTTCTTCATGCTGCGTTAGCCTCTCCGGGGCTGCCCACGGTGGGGCGGGATGCAAATACGCCGTCGATGACGCCGTACTCCTTGGCCTCCTCGGCCGACATAAAGTAATCACGATCCGTGTCCTTGGCGATCTTTTTTACCGGCTGCCCGGTGTGGTCTGCCAGGATCACGTTGAGGCGGTCCCGCAGGCGCAGGATCTCCCTGGTATAGATCTCGATGCTGGACGCCTGGCCCTCCGAGCCCCCGGAGGGCTGGTGGATCATGACGCGGGCGTTGGACAGGCCCGATCGCTTGCCCTTGGCGCCCGCCGCCAGCAGCACCGCCGCCATGCTGGCCGCCTGGCCCATGCAGATGGTGGCGACGTCCGGCTTGATGTACTGCATGGTGTCGTAAATCGCCAGGCCCGCGGACACGTGGCCGCCGGGGCTGTTGATATACAGGTAGATATCCCGCGTGGCGTCCTCGGCCTCGAGGAACAGCATCTGCGCCACGATCAGGTTGGCCACCGTATCGTCAATGGGTGTGCCCAGGAACACGATGCGGTCCTTGAGCAGCCGCGAATAGATGTCGTAGGAGCGCTCGTAGCGCCCCGTCTGCTCGATGACGAATGGAACCGGAATATTCATACGTTCCGACATCAAATACCTCTCAGCTTCGGGTCTCCGATGATCCGAATATAATGTACATCCGCCACCCCGCCCAAGCCAAACCTACCCCGTCTTGACCGTGGTGCGCCCCCGCAGGAACGCCATGGACTTCTCGTCAAGCAAATCGCTTTCCAGATTCGCCCGCCGGCGGCCCTGATTCAGCAGGCCCCGGATTTCCGCCTCGGGTTTGCCCACCTGGGCGGCGATGACGCGGATGCGCTCGTCGATCTCCTCGCGCGTCACCGCCACGTTCTCCTGGCGCCGGATCGCGTCCAGGATGAAGTAGCGCCGGATGGCGCGCTGCGCCGTCTCCCGGTAGCTCTCGCGGATGGCGTTGTCACGTGCCTCGTCGTCGACGGAGCCCTCGCGCTGCCGGCGGTCCTCCTCGATGAGGGAGGCGAGGTAATTCTGTACCATCACCTCGGGAACTTCGAACGCGTTCCCGGCGATCACCGCGTCGATGATCTTCTCTTCCACCTCGCGGCGGAAGCGCGACTCCTCCTCGGCGTTGAGCTGCTCCCGAATCCGCAGCCGCAGCTCGAGCAACGAGGCCACCTGCGGGTCGACCCGCTTGGCGAAGCTGTCGTCCGCGTCCGGCAGCAGCTTCTCCTTGACCTCGGTCACCCGCACCTGGAACGACCGCGTCTTTCCGGCCAGTTCCGCATCGCCGAAGTCCGCCGGGTAGACCACCGTGATGGTCTTCTCGTCCCCGGCACGGGCGCCCACCAGCCCCGTCTTGAACTCCTCCAGCAGATTCTCGCTGGAGAGCGCCACCGGGTAATCCTTCACCCGGTGCGCTTCCTCGGGCTCACCCGCTTCGGAGAGCGGGACATAGTCCAGGACCGTGTAGTCAGCCGTGGTGGCGGCACGATCGACGGTGCTGTACACCGCCATCCGCTCCCGCAGGTGCGATACCATCTCGTCCACGTCGCCATCGGCGATCTCGCGGCGCGTGGCTTCGACGGTGAGCCGGTCGTAACCTTTCAGTTCGATGTCCGGGCGCACTTCGATATGGGCGTCGAAGGACAGGCCGCCCTCCGGGAACTCGACCTTCTCGAACCTGGGATCCCCCAGGGGGAACAGCCGCTCCTGGTGCAGCGCCTGTTCGAATACGGCCGGAAGCAGGTTTCGGACCGCATCGGTGTGAATGGTGTCCCCGTAGTTCTTCTGGATATACGCCAGCGGGACTTTGCCCTTGCGGAACCCCGGAATGCGCAGTTCGCGCCGGTACTCCGCGAGTACCCGTGACCGTTCTTTTTCCATCTCCTCGGCCGGCACCTGGATGGAAAGTACCCGCCGGGTGCCGCTGGGGCTCGCCACCGCAACCGAGAAGGACCGGGCCTCCCCGTGATCGTGGTCATGGCCGTGGTCGTGGCTGTGTCCCTCGCCGGGACCATGTTCGTGATCGTGTTCGTGCACGTGCGTCATCCTCTCCGTCCTGGTGCGAGAGGGGGGAGTCGAACCCCCACGAGTTTCCTCACTGGATCCTAAGTCCAGCGCGTCTGCCAGTTCCGCCACTCTCGCAAAACGGTAATTCTTTTACAAACAAACAGTTATATCGTTCCCACCCTACTGCAGGTGCTTCAGGACGATATTCGTGTACTCGCTCGTCTTGATGCCACTGTCTGTCGACAGCGACCGGATCTCACCCGACGTGAGCGCCCGGGTGATGGCGCTGTCCAGCCGCTCGGCCGCCCCCTGCTGCCCGAGGAAATCGAGCATCATCTGCAGCGCGGCGATTGCCGCCAGCGGGCAGATCAAGCCCTTGCCGGCGTGCTTGGGCGCCGAACCGTGAATGGGCTCGAACATGCTCACCTTGCCCGGGTGAATGTTGCCCGAAGCAGCGATGCCCAGCCCGCCCGAGATGGCGGCACCGAGGTCGGTGATGATGTCGCCCATCATGTTGCCGGTCACCGCAACGTCGAACCACTCTGGATTCTTCACCATCCACATGCAGGCCGCGTCGATATAGGCGTGGTCTCGCTCGATATCGGGATACTCCTGCCCCACCTCCTCGAAGGTGCGCGTCCAGATCTCCATGGCGCCGATGGCGTTGGCCTTGTCGATCAGGGTGAGCTTCTTGCGCTTGTTGCGCTTGCGCGTGATTTCGAATGCGTAGCGCACCGCCCGCTCGATCCCCTTGCGGGTCATGATCATCTGCTGGATCGCGACTTCGTCGGGCGTGCCCTTCTTGAAGTGCCCGCCGATCCCGATGTAGAGATCCTCCGTGTTCTCGCGCACGAACACCATATCGATATGCTCGGGCTTCTTGTCCTTGAGCGGGCACAGGTACTCCGCGTACAACTTGATGGGGCGCAGGTTGATGTACATGTCCAGCGTCCACCGGCACCCGCCGATGATGGCGCGCTCCAGAACGCCCGTCTCCACGCGTGGATCGCCAATGGCGCCCAGCAGGATGGCGTCCATCTGCTTGAACTCCTCGAGGGCGCCCTGCGGCATCAATTCCCCCGTCTTCAGGAAGTGTTCCGCGCCAAACGGATATGTCACCGTCTTGTACTTGAACCCTTCGATCTCACTGACGCGCTTGAGTGCGCGCAGCGCCTCGTCGGTCACTTCCGGGCCGACCCCGTCGCCGGGGATTACCGCAATGGTTGCCATATCGTCCTTCCTTAATTGAAGCGTCTTATCGTTTGATGAGAATCGCAATTCCCTGGCCACCGCCGATGCATGCGCTGGCGATGCCATAGGTCTTCTTTCTGCGGCCCAGTTCCAGAGCGAGGGTCAACACCAGCCGGGTGCCGGTGGCGCCGAGGGGATGCCCCAGCGCAATGGCACCGCCGTTCACGTTGACCTTGTCCCGGTCCAGCCCGAGGTCCTTCTCCACCGCCAGGTACTGCGCGGAGAACGCCTCGTTGATTTCGAACAGGTCGATGTCGTCCAGGCGGAGTCCGGTCTTTTTCAGCAGGCCGCGGATGGCCGGGGAGGGTCCGATGCCCATCTCCGACGGCTCCACGCCCACCACGTGCCAGTCCACCACTTCCGCGATGGGCACGCGTCCCTCGCGGGCGGCCACGTCGGCGTCAGCGATGACCACACACGCCGCCCCGTCCACCATGCCGCTCGCGTTGCCCGCGGTGACGGTGCCGTCCTTGCCGAACGCCGGCGGCAGCTTGGCCATCCCCTCCAGGGTGGCATTGACGTAGAAGTGATCGTCGCGCTCGACGCTGCCCAGCACGCGCGTGCCGCGGCGCACCTCCACCGGCACCACCTCGTCGACGAATGCCCCGCCGTTGGCAGCCTTCTCGCCCAGGTGCGTGCTGCGCAGCGCGTATTCGTCCTGGGCCTCACGCGAGATGCCCATGCGCGCGGCCAGCCTCTCGGCGGTCTGGGCCATGAACAGGCCACACATGGGATCCATCAGCGACACGTACAACGAATCCTCCAACTGCCCCTGTCCCAGTTTGATCCCGGTGCGCGCCCCGCGGATGACGTGCGGCGCCTGGCTCAGGTTCTCCATTCCCCCGGCCAGTATGTAGCCGGCGCCGTCTCCGATGAGGTACGCGCCGGAGACGATGGACTGGATACCCGAACCGCACAGGCGGTTGACGGTGAGCGCGGGCACCGGCAAAGGAATGCCGGCTTTGAGGCCGACGTGGCGCGCACCGTACAGCGCGTCACCGCTGGTCTGAAGCGCGTTGCCCATCACCACGTGCTCGATCTTCTCCGGCGCCACGCCCGCCTTCTCCATTGCGCCCCGGGCCGCAACCGCGCCCAGCTCCAGCGCAGAGACGTCCTTGAGCGCGCCGCCCGGCTTGCCGTCACCGCGCTTGCCACCGGCCCACTCGGCCATGGGGGTGCGTGCACCGCCCAGAATCACCACTCTCTTGCGCATGGCTCCGTCATCCTTCTCTGCGTTCAAGAATCGTAGGCCGCGATGCCGGTGAGCGCGTCACCCACGATGAGCGTATGGATCTCGTACGTTCCCTCGTAGGTATCAACCGTCTCGAGGTTGCACATGTGGCGCATGGACTGGTACTCGCCCGAGATGCCATTGGCGCCCAGGATGCTGCGCGCGATGCGTGCAATTTCAAGTGACTTGCGCACGTTGTTGCGCTTGGCCATGGAAACGTGCGGGAACTTGAGGTTGCCCGCGTCCTTGAGCCGGCCCAGCTGAATCATCATGAGCTGCATGAGCGATATTTCGGTGGCCATGTCCGCGAGCTTCTTCTGCGTGAGCTGGAAGCCCGCGATGGGACGCGAAAACATGATGCGCTCCTTGCTGTACTCGAGCGCCTCGTGGAAGCACGCCATGGCGGCGCCGATGACACCCCAGGCGATGCCGTAGCGCGCCTGGTTGAGGCACATGAGCGCGGCCTTGAGTCCCTTCGCCTCGGGCAGCCGGTTGCTCCTGGGAATGCGCACACCGTCGAGCACGAGCTCCGCGGTGTCGCTGGCGCGCATCGAGAGCTTGTACTTGATGGGGTTGGCCTGGAACCCCTTGCGCTCTTTTTCCACGATGAACCCGGTGACCTCGCCGTCGAGCTTGGCCCACACCAACGCCACCCCCGCGCCCACGCCGTTGGTGATCCACATCTTGGAGCCGTTGAGTACGTAGTCGTCGCCGTCCTCCACCGCGGTGGTGAGCATGCCTCCCGGGTTGCTGCCAAAGTCCGCCTCGGTGAGACCGAAGCAACCGATGATCTCGCCCTTGGCAAGCTGCGGCAGCCACTTCTGCTTATGCTCCTCCGAACCGAACGCGTAGATCGGATACATGACCAGCGCCGACTGGACCGAGGCAAAACTGCGCAGACCGGAATCACAGCGCTCCAGTTCCTGCATCATCAGCCCGTAGGCCACGTTGTTGAGACCCGCGCAGCCGTAGCCCTGGATGGTGGATCCAAAGACGCCCAACTCTCCCAGCGGCTTGACGAGCTCCGCCGGGAAGGTACCGTTCTCATAACTGTCCGTGAACTTGGGCAGCGCCTCCTCCTCGATGAATACGCGCACGGCATCGCGCACCATCTTCTCGTCATCGGTGAGAAGCGAATCCGCCATCACGAAATCGAACCCGTCGAACCGTTTCATGGTTTGTTTCCTTTGCGTTGCCCTCTAGCGGGCCTTGAAGTCGGCCTTGCGCTTCTCCAGGAATGCCTGCAACCCCTCGCGCATGTCGTCGGTGGCGCACAGCAGCCCGAACAGGGTTGCCTCCATGCGGCACCCGTGGTCCAGCCCGACGTCGAGCCCGTAGTCGACCGCCTGCATGGCGGCGCGCACCGCGAGCGGCCCGTTGCGCTGGATGCGCAGCGCCGTCTTTCGCGCCGCCTCCGCCAGCCCGGCCAGCGGGACCACCTGGCTCACCAGCCCCAGCCGGTGCGCCTCCGCGGCGTCCACCGCGCGGCCGGTGAGAATGAGATCCATGGCCACGCCGCGCCCCACGATGCGCGGCAGGCGCTGGGTTCCCGCGTAGCCGGGAATGACGCCCAGCGTAACCTCCGGCAGCCCGATCTTGGCGTTCTCGGCAGCGATGCGGATGGTGCACGCCATGGCCAGCTCGCAGCCACCGCCCAGCGCGTAGCCGTTGATCGCGGCGATGGACGGCTTGCCCATGGTCTCGAGACGCCGGAACGTGCGCTGCCCGATCTCACATGTCTTTCTCCCGCTCACCGGATCCATCTTGGCGAGTTCGGAAATGTCGGCGCCGGAGACGAACGCCTTCTCGCCGGCACCGGTGATGATCAGCACGCGCACACTGTCGTCGGCCTCCGCGGCGGCAAACGCCCTGTCGAGCTCGCCCACCGTGTGCCTGGACAGGGCGTTGAGCATGCTGGCGCGATTGATGGTAATGCTGGCAATACCGTCCGTAACCTCATACAGAAGATGTTCGAACTCCACCGCCATCACCTACTTCCCCTCGTACGCGTAGAAGCCCCGCCCCGTCTTGCGACCCCAGTGCCCGGCCTGCACCATGCGGCGCAGCAGAACCGGCGCCGCGTATTTGGACTCGCGGAACTCGGCGTACATCACGTCGGCGGCATGCAGCGTGGTATCGAGCCCCACGTAGTCGAGGAGCGTGATGGGGCCCATGGGATAGCCGCAGCCGTACACCATGGCCTTGTCCACGTCTTCCGGCGTCGCCACACCGTCCTGCACCATGCGGACCGCGTCCAGCAGATACGGAATGAGCAGCTTGTTCACCACGAACGCCGGCGTGTCCGGGCAGGTGATGGGTTCCTTCCCCACCGCGACCGCGAACTCGCGGCACGCCGCCATGACCGTGTCGGAGGTCGTGTGGCCCTTGATGATCTCCACCAGCTTCATGACCGGAACGGGATTGAAGAAGTGCATGCCGACCATGCGCTCGGGCTTGTCCACCACAGCGGCGATCTCGGTGACGGAGATCGACGAGGTGTTGGTGGCGAGAATGGTGTCACCGCGCACGATGCCGGAGAGGTCCTTGAACAGTTTCTTCTTGAGTTCCGTGTTCTCGGTGACCGCCTCGATGACCAGGTCGCAGTCCTTGAGCGACGCCAGCCCGGTGGAAGACGAGAGGTTCTTGCGCGCCGCAGCAAACTGCTCCTCGGTGATTTTGCCCCGCTTCTTCCCCTTCTCCATCGACTCCTCGATCTTGGCCATTCCCTTCTTGAGAATGTCATCGTTGATCTCGACCACGTGGGTGGTGTAGCCGGCCAGCGCGCTGATCTGCGCGATGCCCGAACCCATCAACCCGCACCCGACAACTCCAACCTTCTTCATGACAACTCCTTTCGGCCCCGATCCGGGCCCTGCTGGTCCCGCGCGTGGCGGTCGCTCCACGGGGAAGGCCAACGGGCCTTCCCTGGTATTCCCTTGCTGAAAAATCGGCTGATACGGGTGCGGCCCGCGGCCTCAATCGCGTTCCACGAGCAGCGCCATGCCCATGCCGCCGCTGACACACAGCGTGGCGATCCCCAGCGACGCCGAACGGCGCCGCATCTCGTGCAGGAGCGTCACCACGATGCGCGCACCCGTGCATCCAATGGGGTGCCCCAGGCTGATCGCGCCACCGTTGGGATTGACGCGCGCCCGGTCGAATTTCAACTCGCGTTCGCACGCGATTACCTGCGCCGCGAAAGCCTCGTTCAACTCGATGACGCCCACGTCGTCGAGCTTGAGATCGTTTCGCTCCAGGATCTGCCGCACCGCCGGCACCGGCCCGATGCCCATGCGCCGCGGCTCCACACCCGTGGCCACGAAGTCCCGGATCCATCCCAGCGGGCGTTTGCCGGACGCGCGCGCCGCCTGCTCGGAGGCAAGCACCAGCGCGGCGGCACCGTCGGTGATCCCGGAGGCGTTCCCGGCCGTGACCGAACCATCCTTGCGGAACACCGCCGGCAGGCGGGCGAGGTCGGCCACAGTGACGCCCGCGCGCGGATGTTCGTCGCTGTCAACGACAATGGACTCTCCACGCCGCGCTACCGTCACGGGAGCAATTTCGTCGGCGAATACCTGCGCCGACATGGCGCGCTCGACACGATGCTGACTCATCGCCGCCCAGTCGTCCTGCTCCTCGCGGCTGATATCGAATTCCTCCGCGAGAATCTCCGCCGTCGCGCCCATCAGCATGTCGGCCAGCGGACACAGGAATCCGTCGCGATACATCCCGTCCACCACGGCACCGTTGCCGAGGCGGTATCCCTCGCGCGCGCGGTCGAGCATGAACGGCACGCGCGACATGCTCTCCATGCCGCCGGCGAGCACCGTGGTCGCACGGCCCAGGCGGATCGCATCCGCCGCGAGCGCGATCGACTTGATACCGGAACCGCACGCGGCATTGATGGTGAACGCGGGCACCGTCTCCGGAATGCCGGCACCCACCGACACCTGGCGCGCGGGATTGGGGCCACAACCCGCCTGACGGGCGTGACCAATGAGGACTTCATCGACGTCGCTCGGCGAGATTCCGGAGGAGAAAAGCACCTGGCGCGCTACGTCCGCGCCGAGCGTCACCGCAGGAATGTCCTTGAAAGCGCCGAGGAACTTGCCGATGGGAGTCCGCTTGGCCTCGAGAATGGCTACACGCGAGGACACAATCCCCTCACGAATCCGTCGCGGGTGGTGGGAACCATCCGCTGGATCGAATGATTAACGGCTGAAATCTCAACAGGTTGCTCGGCCCGAAGCCTATCCGACCCCCGCCCCAAGGTCAAGAAAAACCGGGGCGGCCGACGGCGCTGGTTCGCTCTTTGCATTCACGCTCCCGGACGCTGCGTATCCTATGAAATCCAAGCAGGTTGTAGAATTCGTCCGGGGCCTCCCGGGGTCCCACGGGAGCCGGATTGCGATCCTGATGCGGCCGCTCATTGCGTTCCGCGTCATGATGGCCGTCCTCGCCTACCCGAGCGCCCTCGCCGCCCAGCCGGCGGCCGAGCCGCGCATGTCGCCCGCGGTGGCCTCCGCGCTGGAGGTGCAGCTGGCCGAGGTATTCCGGTCGCAGGCCCAGTCCGGCGCCTACGCGCTTCCCGCCATGGCGCGCGAGTTGAGTTCCTACCCGATGCTCGCCACCATGTCGTGGGACGCCTACCAGACCACGGGCAACAAGGCCCGCGTCAGCCAGGCCGCCTATTCCATCGCGCGGTACTATACCTATCTCTACTCCGCCGAGGACCGTGATGGCGATCGCCTCATCGAGTCGCGGGCGCCATGGGGAGACGAAGACGCACGCGTCGAGGATCCGGGCCTGAACGCGTTGCTCGCGGTGGACCAGCAGCGGCTCGCGCGCATCAACCTGGAACTGCGCCGCACCATGCCCGCGCTGTACTGGTATGACAGTGCGCGGGCGGTGGAGCGCGCGGTGGTGGCGCGCAGCTTCGACCCGGACGCGGCATTCTTCTTCCCCATCGACGCCATCAACGGCCAGCTGTCGCGGCACGTTAGTGCCATCGCGGCGTTGCCGGTCTCCTTCGACGGCATCGTGGGCGGAAACATCACCGATCTGGTGGTCCGCCGGCATGTGGTGCCCTGGACGGCCGACTTCACACACACCCCTGGAAATGCAGACAACGCCACCTCGCGCACCGTGGAACGCATGGTGGCGGTGGATGTCCTGCGCACCGCCGGGCTTGAAAGGGAAATTGCCGCGCTACGCGCCGTCCCCATGCTGTCACCGTCGAACGCCGGTATTCTCGCCGTATTTGCCACCGAGCGAGCCATGATCGACGAGCCCCTCGTTGACCGGACCGTGGCGCTGGATATCCTCTACACGCTGGTGCGCGCGTGCGGCAGGTTCCGCGATGCAGATGTGGTCCGACTGGAGTCCAGCGTGGCTGAGGTGAAGTCGCTCGCGCGTGACCCGCACGCTTCCCACTCGCTCGAAACGGGCGACCGTGCGGTGCGAGACGTCTACACGGCGGTCTCGCAACTGCGCGATCACCTCGGTGAGAGCCGCTTCTGGAAGCCCGAGGATCGCGCCGCGTTCCCCGGCAGCGACGCCAACGCGGCGGCGGCCCGCCTCACTGAAGACGTTCTCCTCCTCGCCCGGCGCGCCGAGAACCAACTGTTCGAACTGCGCTTCGGAAGAATCGGCGCGGAAGTGACCACCGCGCTCTCCAGCAACACAACGGTGGAGGGCAACGACATTCTCATGCGCTGGCAGATCTCCTCCACCGGGCGCCCCATCGAGTTCAAGGCGATACAGGCCGGGGTGCTGGGCGAGGGACTGGCGCCGCTGGCAAACGCCGACCTCACCGTCCGCCCGGGCGGTGAACCGCTGCGCTTTTCCGCACGGCACCGCGTCCGACCCGGCCCGCGAAACCTGCGCACGGTAACCTTCATGATCACGCTGGAGAACACCGACGGTGGACGCGCACGGTATTATTCGGAGCGGTCCGTGTTCGTGCAGCCCCCGGTGAGCGTCGTCGCGCGCTTTCCCCGCGGGCGCATCATCACCGGCAAGTCGGTGCCGATCGAGGTGTCGCTCGCCCGCAACAGCCGCGCCTCGGAGAACACCCAGTACTTCTGGTTCAGCCCCAGCGGGTTGCGTCTCGCCCAGGGCAACCAGGGCTATATTCCGTTCTCGGCGTCGGACACCATGCGCACCACCTTGAACGTCGAGGTGCCGACACCATGTCGCCCCGGCGTCTTTCCGTTCACGCTCAAGTTCTTCTCCAGCGAACGCGACGCGGGAACCATCTCGGCCAGCCTCTTCAAGCCGTACCAGTGGACGGCGCTGGGTCCGTTTCCCGCCAAGGGCGGCCTGAATGGCAAGCTGCCGCCCGAGTCCGGCATCGGGCTGCTGCAGAGCTACGCGGGCACCGACGGGATGCTCAAATGGAAACCAGTGCCCGCTTCCGCATGCGGCCCCGGCGGCGAAGTCAGCGTCAACAGCATCATCAAGGGATCCGGCGTGTCATTCCTCTACACGGTGGTCGCATGCGAATACGAGACCGACATCGAGGCACGCCTGGTTGCCAACTGTCCGGCGACGCTGATCATCAACGGGCGGCGTTCGCTCACCGTGGGCACTTCCAGCGATACGTCTTCGGCGGTGGTTCACCTGGACGCGGATCGCAATCACATCTTGCTGAAGTTCGTGGGCGATGCGACATCGGTGGTGGAATTCACACTCGGCAGCAACGACAACCTTGCCGCCGACGAATTCAACAACGACCTCATGGTACTGGCCGAGGGTTACAGGGAGCTGGTGGCGCGTGAAAACGCCGGCGAGGGTGCCCAGTCGGAGACCCACCGCCTGGTGACATTCCGTATCGAAGAACCGGCCGCGTCATCGGTATCGCTGGTGGGCAGTTTCAACGGCTGGTCCCCGCAGAATCACAAGCTGCAGAAGCGGGACGGCAAGACGTGGGAGATCACGCTTTCGCTCGCACCGGGGCGCTACGCATACCGTTTCCTTGTCGATCAGAAGAAGCAAATCCTGGATCCGTCCACCAAGCTCACGGAACCGGACGGTTTCGGCGGGCAGAACTCCGTGGTCATCGTCAGCCGCTAGACAACCGGCTCGCGGGCCCTGTCGACGATTTCCCCGACTCTACTTCACCAGCAGCATCTTGCGTGTCTGCGAACGGCGATCCGCTGTAAGGCGGTACACGTAGACACCCGACGCCACCGGGCGGCCGGCATCGTCGGTACCGTCCCAGGCCATGGTGTGCGCGCCGGCGTCGAAGGTTCCCTGCGCGAGCCTGCGCACCAGCGCGCCGCGGATGTCATACACATTCAACGCCACGGTTCCCCGGGCCGGCAGGAAGAAGCGGATGGACGTGCTCGGGTTGAACGGATTGGGATGGTTCTGTTCCAGCACCATGTCGCGTGCCGGCACCGTGGCCGAGCCACGGTGAAGTTCGCGCGGCGTGTCGCCGTCGATCTGCGACTCGAGCAGGTAGTAGTAGGTGCGCCCCGGCTCTACGTTCGTATCCACGAATTCGTAGCTTCCGCCGCTTTGCGGCTCCAGCCCATCGGCAATCACGCGCCATCCGCCGTCGGGATCCTGCGAGCGGTACAGGCGCACCACCTCGTTGGCCTCGCGGCCCAGCAGCTCATAGCGCAGGCGCACACCCGTGTCGGTCACGGAAATTGACGCATCGCGCAGCATGGTGGCCACGATGTGATTGATGGTAACCGCACTGGCGAGCGTGTAGGACTGGCCGTCCGGGTTGGTCACCACCAGATCCCACAGACCGGCGGTCTTGGAATACACATTCACCGTCGCGCGGATGAGGGTGGCATCCACCCACTCCAGCGAGACGGGTAGAATGTCGCCGGAATCGTAGGCACCCGATGGTTCCATCACAGCGCCGGGCAGCACGAACACAAACGTCGCCCCGGCCTGGATGCGCGCGCCGGCAATTTCGATCTGCGCCGCCACCTGGTCGTTGTCGATGGCGGGCGGGGCGACCGCCGTGGCCAGCGGACCACGGTTGCCCGCGCGCAGCGTGGCCGACATGGTGGGTGCCGAGGCGCCGATGGCGCTCACCTCGATGCGCGTTGCGCGCTGGGTATTGTCGATGCTCGACGGGTTGGTGAGACTTCCGAAGAGCGTGTTGCTGGCCGTACCGGGGAACGGATCTCCCTCATCACCAAAGTTGCTGCCCACCATGTTGACGAGCCCGTCGGCCTCCTCCAGGACCAGGCCGCGCACCGCGCCACCGGTGCCGTCGTTCTGCATGGTCGGCGAATGAAGGATGCCTTCGTCCACGTGCCATACCAGCATGCCCTCGCCCTCGAGGTTCAGGTCGCCGCCGATGCGCTGGCGGTTTTCCACCAGCCAGTACTCGCGGACTGGGTTCTCAGCCGGGTCCTGGAACCAGCCGTCGGCGTAGGTCTCGAATCCGCTCGTGTAATTCTCGCCGCCGCCCTGCACCGAAACATCGTCGATCGCCAGCAGGCCGCAGGTGGACGGATCGTTGCCGTCGGCATCGTCGAAGGAGTAATCCGAGGTGGCACGAAACTTCAGCGTGTAGGTGCCGCCCGCGCCCGCCAGCGGCGCAAGATGGGGCGCCAGGGCAATGGTGGCGGTGCCGTTGCCCGGACCGGTGTAGGTGGCCAGCGTGTCTTCCACCCCGTTGACCTCGATGAGCGCGTAGCCAAAGTCGTATCCCGGTTCCACGTCGTAGCGGTACTTGTACGAGAACGTCACCGTTCCGGTGCCGCCGTACGTGAAGTCGCGTTCGATGGTCTCGACCCAGTTGGGGCCGTAGCCCGCGCCGGGATCCGCATAGTTGCGCGCCGCGGCCTCGGCCGCGGTGCGCCCGCAGTAGAGCGAGTAGTTGCCCGCGATCACGCACTCGCTGGAGCGACGGAAGAGGTCGTCGGTGAACGGGAGCCTGTACGCAACCGGGTTCTGCTCCGCGTTGCCGATCGACGCCGTGACCGGCTGCCAGCCGATATCAACCGGGACGGTCCAGCCCAGCTCCACCCGCGTCCAGGCCTCGGGGTGCGCGGGCCTCTCCGGCGTGTTCCAGCTGCCTGCGCCCATGATGCCCCAGTGGCCGATGCCGTTGCTGCCGCCGTTGCGGTCGTAGAGATCGGGCAGCCCCAGGCCGTGGCCGAACTCGTGGCAGTACACGCCGATGTCGATCCATGCCGGCTGCGGGTACTTGCCGGTCCCGTCCGGCGGGCCCGGACTGCAATTGAGGGCGGGGCCGATGGTGTAGTCGTCGACCAGGATAAAGCCACCGCCCGCGGCGGGATCGTTGGTCACGAACGCAGCATCACCGGACGCCGGCCACGCCGAGTAGCTCCAGGTGTGCGACGAGATGTTGTTTGGATACGTGCCGCACTCCGCGCCGGGCAGGCTGTGCATGACACACAGCAGGTCGACGAAGCCGTCGTCGTCGCCCGAATTCGGCACGCCGTCGGGGCCGTCGTTGTCATACTGGCCAAAGTCGACCGATCCGTCGCGCGCGTCGAGTAGCTCCTTGATGAACTCGCCGGTTCGCGCGAACCCGGGAACGGTTCCGTTGGAAGAACCGGCGTAGTAGGAATTCACGTTGGCCAGTTTCGTCCACGTGAAGACGTCGCCGTCTATGGTGAACTGGCCGTAGGAGACTTCGCTGTAATACTGGCCGATGGTGCCGGTGGGATTGCTGTCGAAGAGCTGCAGTTGCAGATTCGCAGCGGTGATGGGCACCACCGCCTGGTCACTGAAGTAGCCCGGCAGGACCGGAACCCGCATGGTCCCGGTGAGCGCAAAATCGCCCGCCGCCGCGGCGGCAAGCGCGCCGGGACCATTGTGAACCACGAAGTCGCGGCGCTGTTCGCGCATGCGGCGCGCCTTCTGCGCCCAGGCGTGCTTGACGGTGTAGGCGCTCGCGTCCAGTTTGGACGCGCGCCGCATCGACTCGGGAAGCGCTCCGCCGTCGCGCGGGGGTGCTACCGCGGAGGCAGTGGTGGCGAGAAACAACAGAACGCCGCAAGACGCGGCGCGGACAAGCACACGGCAACCCATAAATGCCAACCTCATGATGCCAGTGCCGCGTGGGGCGGAAGGCGCTGGACGATGCGAACTACCTGCGCGTCAACGTGGCACTGCCACCGGTGGCGCGCATCTCGACGAACTCACACGAAACAAAGCCGATAAAATTGATGCCATTGGCCGGCAGCCCTTCCAGCACCTGGATCTCTCCGCCGGTGAACTCCTGCGTGGCGCGCAGGATATAGGTGACCGTCCGGAAACGGCCCGCGGGCTGGCAGTCGTACGCCAGCATATAGTTGACCGCCGGGTCGCCGGTCGAGACGCTCTTGTGCTCGAACTCGCTGTTCCCCATCACTTCGATGCCGGCGGGAAACGAAATCCGGTACTGGATGGCATTGGTCGAGTACGGCTCCACCGTCTCGGCGAATATGTGCACCCGGAACGGCTCGTCGGGTTTCACCGCGAGCTCGGTCTGCGTTCCCGCGTCGTCGAAGTACGGATTGAGGTAGAGTCCCTCAACCGGGAACTGCTGGCCGGACTCCTCGATCATGGATTCGCCAGGCTTGTCCGTCACATCCGACGGGGGCAACTGGCTGGACACGGACGGGGCCGCATCCTGGGCCACGGCGGCCTGGTCCCCCGTTGACTCCTTCTCCCCGCACCCCACGGCCCCGATCAGCAAGGCACTCAAAAGAAACAAAATCGGACGGCGCAAAATCTCCTCCCGCGCATGCGAAAACGGCCCGCCATGGGCCGCGTAACGACACTATAATACCAGCAATTACGGCATCCGGGCAACCGAAAACGTTGACGCCGCGCACCCCCTGCCCCTAGAATCACGCCTACTAATCTCTTGTCAGGGCGTGGGTTACTTGCTCACCCGCGGGGCCGTGCGGGCGGCGCCGCGCCGCGTCCCCAACACCCAACCACGGTCGGTCTGAATGTCCAGGACCAACGATAAGCTGGAAAAACTCAATCAGATGCGCGCGCAGGCCCACGGCGGCGGCGGCGAGGAGCGCGTGGCCAGGATCCACGCGTCGGGCCGCCTCACCGCGCGCGAACGAATCAACCTTCTCTTCGACCCGGCCACGTTCCAGGAACTGGGCGTGTTCGTCGCGCACCGCTGCACGGACTTCGGCATGGCCGAGCGCCAGGTGCCGGGCGACGGCGTGGTGTGCGGGTACGGGTCGGTCGAAGGCCGCTTGACGTACGCGTTCGCGCAGGACTTCACCGTCTTCGGCGGCACGCTCTCGGAGTCCAACGCCGCCAAGATCTGCCGGCTGATGGACCTGGCGGTGGAAAACGGCGCGCCAGTGGTGGGGTTGAACGACAGCGGCGGTGCGCGCATTCAGGAGGGTGTGGCAAGCCTGGGCGGCTACGCGGAGATATTCCTGCGCAACACGCTCGCCTCGGGCGTGGTCCCCCAGATTTCCGCCATCATGGGACCCTGCGCGGGCGGCGCGGTGTACTCCCCCGCCATCACCGACTTCATCATCATGGTCGACCAGACCAGCCACATGTTCGTCACCGGGCCTAACGTCATCAAGATGGTGACCAACGAAGAGGTGTCATTCGAGGACCTGGGAGGCGCGCAGGCGCACTCCACCAAGAGCGGTGTCGCTCACCTGATGGCGCGCAATGACCAGGATTGCATCCTCATGATCCGCCGGCTGCTGTCCTTCGTCCCGCAGAACAACCTCACCGAGGCGCCGCGCAAGACCGCGGAAGATCCGGCCGACCGGCGCGACGTTTCGCTCAACACCATCATCCCCGAGGACACCAGGGTTCCATACGACATGATCGACGTCATCCACCGTATCGTGGACGAGGGTGACTTCTTCGAGATCCAGCCGCTTTACGCCACAAACATCGTAGTGGGTTTCGCGCGGCTCAACGGGCGCAGCGTGGGCATCGTGGCCAATCAGCCCAAATCGCTTGCCGGCGTGCTCGACATAAAATCCTCGCTCAAGGGTGCGCGCTTCGTGCGTTTCTGCGACTCGTTCAACATCCCGCTGCTCACCTTCGAGGACGTGCCCGGTTTCCTGCCCGGCACCGAACAGGAGTGGGGCGGCATCATCAAGCACGGCGCCAAGCTGCTGTACGCGTTCTGCGAGGCCACCGTTCCCAAGATCACCGTGATCACGCGCAAGGCCTACGGCGGCGCCTACGACGTCATGAGCTCCAAGCACATCCGCGCGGACTATAATGTTGCGTGGCCCACCGCGGAGCTGGCGGTGATGGGCGCCGAGGGCGCGGTGAACATCCTCAACAAGAAGGAAATAGAGTCCGCCGCCAACCCCGCGGCCGAGCGCGCGCGGCGTGTGGCCGAGTACAACGAGAAGTTTGCCAACCCGTACATCGCCGCTTCGCTGGGGTACATCGACGACGTGATCGAACCGGCCGAGACCCGGCCCAGGATCATCGCGGCGCTGGAGAGTCTGGTCAACAAGCGGCAGAGCCTGCCGGCCAAGAAGCACGGCAACATCCCGCTGTAGTTGGCGCCTGTCATGTTCAACAAAATTCTAATCGCCAACCGGGGCGAGATCGCCGTCCGCATCGCGCGTGCCTGTAAGGAGATGGGTATCACGCCGGTCGCGATCTACTCCGACGTGGATCGCGTGGCACTGCACGTGGCACACGCCTACGAGGCACACCGGGTGGGCGGGCCCGAGAGCCGTGACAGCTACCTCAACATCCCAGCGATAATCGCCGCCGCGCGCAAGAGCGGCGCCGGGGCCATCCACCCCGGTTACGGCTTCCTGGCCGAGAATCGCGACTTTGCGCAGGCGTGCGCCGACGCGGGCATCACCTTCATCGGCCCCCCACCGCACGCGATGCAGGCCATGGGCAACAAGCTCCTCGCCCGCGCGGCCATGAAGAAGGCCAACGTCCCCACCGTGCCCGGCAGTGACGGCCCCGTGGCCGACGCGAAGGAGGCCGCACGCGTGGCGGCGCGCATCGGTTACCCGGTCCTGCTCAAGGCGGCGGCCGGGGGCGGCGGCAAGGGCATGCGCATCGTGGCCGCCGAGAAGGAATTCGCCAACGCGCTGGCCCTCACGGTGGGAGAGGCGCGCAGCGCCTTCGGGGATGCGTCCGTGTACATAGAGAAGTTCATCGAGCGCCCCAAGCACATCGAGATCCAGGTGATGGCGGACGACCACGGCAACGTGATCAGCTACGGAGAGCGCGAGTGCTCCATGCAGCGCCGCTACCAGAAGGTCATCGAGGAGGCGCCTTCCCCCGTCGTCGACCCGACGATGCGCGCCGCCCTCTCCGAAGCGGCACGCAAGGCCGCTGCCGCCGTCGGTTACCGCGGCGCGGGCACGGTGGAGTTCATCGTCGATGCGCAGCGAAACTTCTACTTCCTGGAGATGAACACGCGTCTCCAGGTGGAACACCCGGTTACCGAGATGATCTACGGGGTGGACCTGGTCAAGCAGCAGATCGAGGTTGCGGCCGGCCTCGAGATACCCGTTCAACAGGATGCCGTTGCCATCAACGGCCACGCCATCGAGATGCGCCTGTATGCCGAGGATCCGTCGCACAATTTCATGCCGTCGGTGGGCACCATCAAGCGCCTGGTGCTCCCGCAGGGTCCCGGGGTGCGCAACGAGAACGGCGTGTACGAAGGCTACGAGATACCCATCTACTACGACCCCATGATCGGCAAGCTGGTGGTGTGGGCACAGACGCGCGAGGAGGCCATTCGCCGCGCCCACCGGGCCTTGCGCGAGTACCGCTGCGAACCGGTTCGTACCAACGTCGACTTCCTGTTGTGGGCGCTGGCGGAGCCGGCGTTCCTCGACGGGAGCTACGACACCAAACACATCGAGATGCACTTCGATGCCACCCTGTTGCACCGGCATGACGAAGAGATAGAAATGGCCTGCATCGCCGCCTGTATCGCCGCACACGCTTACCGCTCCACCGTCCGCTATGCAATGAGCGACGACGGTGGCGATGGCTGGCGCCGCGCGGCGCGCGCCGACGCGGTCCGGCGGTGGTCGCGATGAAATTCGTGGTACGGGTTGACGGGCAGGAGCGCATTCTCCACGTCACGCGGGAAGACGGCCGCTACCAGATCCAGATCGACGGGCGCGCCCTCTCCGTGGACTGTCAGACCTTCGGCGACCCGAACACCTTCTCCCTGCTCATCGACCGCCGCTCCTTCCTGGTGGAGAGTGCGCCGGTGCGCCCCGATACCGGCGAGTACTTCGCCCGCGTGATGGGCCGCCACTACGACGTCGAGGTGCTCGACGAGCTGCTGGTGGCGGTGCGCGACGCCGAGAAGGAGCACGAGCATACCGGCGACTTTACCGTCAAGGCACCCATGCCGGGACTGGTGGTGGAGGTGCGGATCGCCGTGGGCGACCACGTGGCCGCGGGCGATTCCGTGGTGGTGATGGAGGCGATGAAAATGCGCAACGAACTTTCCAGTGTCGTCGCAGGAACGGTCAAGAGCGTCAGCGTGGCGGCGGGCGACAAGGTCGATTCGCAGGCCGCGCTGGTAACCATCGAGAGGGACTGATGGCGTCGCGCACCCGCAAGGACTGGCGAAAGAACACCTACGATCCGTTCGTGGCCAGGCGCCCCGAGCGCAAGCCGCACTTCCGCACCTCGTCCGGCATCGAGATCGAACCGGTCTACGCCCCCGACGCCCCGCCGGACGACGCCACCGGGAAGCGCGTGGGATTTCCGGGCGAGTTTCCCTACACGCGCGGCGTATACCCCACCATGTACCGCGGGCGCCCCTGGACCATCCGCCAGTACGCCGGCTTCGGCACCGCCAGGGATACCAACGAGCGCTTCCTCTCTCTGTTGCAGCGCGGGCAAACGGGACTCTCGGTCGCGTTCGACCTCCCCACCCAGATGGGGCTGGACTCGGACCACCCGCTGGCCGCGGGGGAGGTGGGCCGCGTGGGCGTCGCCATCGACACCGTCGACGACATGGCAACACTCTTCGATGGCATTGCGCTCGACGCGGTCAGCACTTCCATGACCATCAACGCCACCGCTTCCATCCTGCTCGCAATGTACTGCGTCGTCTCCGAGGAGCGCGGCGCGGAACGATCGCAGCTGGCCGGCACCGTGCAGAACGACATTCTCAAGGAGTATATCGCACGCGGCACCTATGTCTTCCCGCCCGCGCCATCCATGCGCATCATCACCGACATGTTTGCGTGGTGCGCCCGGGAGATGCCGAACTGGAACCCCATCAGCATCAGCGGTTACCACATCCGTGAGGCGGGCGCGACCGCGGCGCAGGAGATCGCATTCACCCTCGCCAACGGCGTCGCCTACGTCCAGGCGGGTGTGGACGCGGGGCTCGAAGTGGACGACTTTGCGCCGCGCCTGTCGTTCTTCTTCAACGTGCACAATAACTTCTTCGAGGAAGTGGCCAAGTTCCGCGCCGCGCGGCGCATGTGGGCCACACTCATGCGCGACCGTTTCGGCGCGAAGATGGCGGACAGCCTGCTCTTGCGTTTCCACTCGCAGACCGCAGGCAGCACGCTCACCGCCCAGCAGCCCGAGAACAACATCGTGCGCACCGCCCTGCAGGCGCTGGCGGCGGTGCTGGGCGGCACCCAGTCGCTGCACACCAACAGCCTGGACGAAGCACTGGGACTTCCCTCGGATCGCGCCGCGCGCATCGCGCTGCGCACCCAGCAGGTGATCCTGGAGGAGTCCGGCGTGGCGGATTCCATCGACCCCGTCGGCGGCAGCCACTACCTGGAGGCACTCACCGACGCGCTCGAAGAGCGCGCGCTGGCCCTCATGGCCGAAATCGGGAAGCTCGGCGGCATGATCACCGCCATCGAACAGGGCTTCCCGCAGCGCGAAATCGAACGCGCCAGCTACGAGTACCAGAAGGCGCTGGAGCGGGGCGACGAACGCGTGGTGGGGGTGAACACCGCGAACGAGGGCGGGGTGGAAGACACGCCCGTGTTTCGCGTCGACCCCGCGCTGGAGCGCGAACAGGTGGCGCGGCTGGAAGCGCGGCGCGCGGCGCGCGACGGAGCGCGCGTGGCAAAAACGCTGACGGCACTCGACGCCGCGGCACGCGGCAAGGACAACCTGATGCCACTCATCATGGACGCGGTGGCGGCGCGGGCCACCATCGGCGAAATCTGCGACACGCTGGCGAAGACATTCGGACGGCACCGCGACCGCGGAGGCATGCGATGATCGGCGGCATCGACCACATCGCCATCGCCGTCGAGGACATCGACACGGCCGTTGCGCTCTTCGAGAACGTGCTGGGCCTCAAGGTCACCCACCGCGAGGAGATCGCGGGCTACGGCGTGCGCGTGGCCACCGTCGCCACCGGCGGTACCGACGTGGAACTTGTGCAGGGCACCACCCCCGACTCCCCCATTGCAAAGTTCATCGCGCAACGCGGGCCTGGCATGCACCACGTCGCCTTCCAGGTGGATGATATTCATGCCGCCCTCGCAGAAATGAAAGAACGCGGCGTCGATCTCATCGATCAAACGCCGCGTCCCGGTAAACAGGGCTCGCTGGTGGCCTTCATCCACCCGAAGGCCACCGGACGGGTGCTGTGCGAGCTGGTCCAGAATCGCAGGTAGTCGGGCTTGCCCGTTGACGCTTTCCACACGACTTCCTGCGTTCACTTGTGGCGAACCCGCGAACGCAGGAGGTTACCCATGGCCGCCATCAAGAACGTTCCCACCCGCACCGCGCGGGCACTCGCGCTGGGACTCGTAATTTCGCTGGGGGCGTGTGGTTCCGATTCGCCCAGCGACTCAGGGGGACCCCCGTCGGGGGTCTCCTGTCCCGAGGTGCAGGGAACGCCCATCGAGATCAATATCAGCCGGTTCGAGTGGGAGGGCGCCACGGTCGAGTACAACGGGGCCTCGACGACGACTTACCAGAACCGGGCCACGGTGACGGGTGTGTCGACGCCGGTGGTGGGACCCGGGGATCGTGTCCTCGTCCGGGTGAGCTTCGCCAATCCGCTCGAGTACGTGAGCGAGGATCCGTGGCTCGTCTCGTTCGTCGTCCAGGGAGGATTCCAGGGGGGATACCGCGGGGAGGCGACAATACAACCTCCGCTGTTCACGGGTGACTGGCCGTTGGCCAGCCCGTTCGCGCACTGCGATGCCCTCGAGCAGGACTGGGTGCTCACGGCCATCAACATGAGTGTGCGGGCGAGCCCGGCCAAGGGCGAGCGGCTCAACTGCATCGTGTTCGATTGCACGATTCCCGCACAACTGAACATCGGCGCAACCCCGGTGGCCGCCGCCATTCCCATTGACCAGATCATCTGGTATGCCGTGCGCAGCGACGGTGACCACAGCGGCGACCCGCCACCTATCGAAGCGGTCAAGCGCTAGGCGGCGCCGGTGCAGCGTCAGGGCCTCGCGTAGTCGTAGAAGCCGCGGCCGGTCTTGCGGCCCAGGCGGCCTGCCGCCACCATCTTCTTCAGGAGCGGGCACGGACGGTACTTGGAGTCGCCCAGGTCGCGGTGCAGCACCTCCATGATGGAGAGGCACACGTCCAGACCGATCAGGTCCGCCAGCGTGAGCGGCCCCATCGGGTGCGCCATGCCCAGCTTCATCACCTCGTCGATCGACTCCTTCGTGGCCACGCCCTCCATCAGGCAGAACACCGCCTCGTTAATCATGGGCATGAGCACGCGGTTGGCGACAAAGCCGGGGTAGTCGTTCACCTCCACCGGCGTCTTCCCCAGCGCGCGGCACAGGTCCATGGTGGCGGCGGTGGTGGCATCGTCGGTCTCGAGCCCGCGGATGATCTCCACCAGCTTCATCACCGGCACCGGGTTCATGAAGTGCATACCGATGAAACGCCTGGGCGCGGGCACCGACGCCGCGAGTTCCGTGATCGATATCGACGAGGTGTTGCTGGCGAGAATCGCGGACTCGTCCACGTGGGAGGATACCTCCTTCCAGACGTGTTTCTTGAGCTCCGGATTCTCGTTGATGGCCTCCACCACCGCCTGGCTCCCGGCCACCGCGGAGAGGCCGGTGTCCGGGCGGATGCGCTCGAGCACCGCCTTCTTGTCCACGGGGGTAATGAGTTCCTTCTTCACCATGCGGTCGAGGCTGGTCTCGATGACACCGAGCCCGCGCTTGACCAACGCCTCGTTCACGTCGACCAGTTTCACCGCGTGCCCCGCCCGGGCAAACACCTGCGCGATACCCGCGCCCATGGTGCCGGCCCCGATGACGGAGACGCGCTCAATCTTGACCATGGTTGCCTCCGTCACGACAGGGTGATGCTCATGGCAACGGCGTTTCCGCCGCCCAGGCACAGCGACACCATGCCGCGTTCGCCGCCGCGCTTGCGCAGCGCGTGGATGAGTGTTACCAGCAAACGCGCTCCCGACGCGCCGATGGGGTGCCCCAGCGCCACCGCGCCACCATTGACGTTGAGACGCTCTGAGGGAATCTTCAGTTCGCGGATCAGCGCCACGCCCTGCGCGGAGAAGGCCTCGTTCAGCTCGATCACGTCGTAGTCGGTGATGCGCGTTTTGGTCTTCTCGAGCAGCTTGCCCACCGCCTTGAGCGGGGCCATCATCACCCATTCGGGCTCCATACCACCGGTGGCGTACGCATCCACGAACGCCAGCACGTCCAGGCCCAGCTCCTTCGCGCGGCTCTCGCTCATCACCAGCAGCATGGCGGCGCCGTCGTTGATGGTGCTCGCGTTGCCCGCCGTCACGGTCCCCTCCTTGTCGAACACCGGCCGCAGCCTGGCCAGCGATTCGACGGAAGTGTCCGCGCGCGGGCCCTCGTCGGCGGAAACCATCAGCGGCTCTTTCTTTCCGCGCGGTACCGTGACGGGCACGATCTCGTCGTTGAAATCACCGCGCTGCATGGCGGCGAGCGCCTTCTTGTGGCTCTCCACCGCAAACTCGTCCTGCGCCTCGCGGGTGACCTTGTACTTCTTCGCCACCAGTTCCGCGGTGTTGCCCATGTGAAAGTCGTTGTAGCAGTCCCACAGGCCGTCGTTGACCATGGCGTCGACCAGGCGTCCGTTGCCCAGGCGCTGCCCGGCCCGGGCGTCCGGGAGCAGGTAGGGCGACAGGCTCATGTTCTCCATGCCGCCGGCGAGAATCGCGTGCGCGTCGCCCGCGCGGATGGCCTGCGCCGCCAGCATCACCGACTTCAGGCCGGAGCCACACACCTTGTTCACTGTAAACGCACCCACCGCCGGTGAGACGCCGCCGAATATGGCCGCCTGGCGCGCGGGCGCCTGGCCGACGCCGGCCTGCAGCACGTTGCCGACGATCACTTCGTCGAGCGTCTCCGGGTCGAGTTTGGTGCGGGTGATGGTTTCCTTGATGAGACCGGCGGCGAGGCGCGGGGCGGGAACGGTCGACAGACCGCCCATGAACCGCCCGATGGGCGTCCGCAACGCCGAAACGATGACAGCGCGTTCCATGATTATGACTCCTCTCCTGGCTTACTGCCCCAGCACGCTGCGTGCGATGACGAGGCGTTGAATCTCACTGGTTCCTTCGCCGATCTCGGCAAGCTTGGCGTCACGGTAGTACCGTTCCACGTTGTACTCGCGGCAGTACCCGTATCCGCCATGCATCTGAATCGCCTGGTCGGTGACGCGCATGGCCACCTCCGAGGCGAACAGCTTGCACATCGACGCGTAGCGGCCAAACTCCTCCCCGCGATCCTTGCGCTGGGCGGCGTCGTGGATGAGCAGCCGCGCCGCGTGGATCTCGGTGGCCATGTCGGCGACCTTCATCTGGTTCGCCTGAAAATCGATAATGGGGGTATCGAACTGTTTGCGCTCGCGCCCGAACTTGATGGCGGCCTCCATGGCCGCCTGCGCCAGACCCAGCGCGAAAGCGCCGATGGAAATGCGCCCGCCCTCCAGCGTCTTCATGAAGGTGCGGAAACCGCCGCCTTCGCTGCCGAGCAGGTTGGCGGCCGGGACTTCGCAGTTGTCGAACACGATTTCGAAGGTGCCCGACGCGCGCAGCCCCATTTTCTTCTCTTTGGTTCCGATCACGAAACCCGGGAAGTCGTTCTCGATGACGAAGGCGCTGATCCCCTTGGCTCCCGCGGACGGGTCGGTGACGGCGGTGGCGACCAGGTAGCGGGCCCAGCCCCCGTTGGTCACGTAGATCTTGGTGCCGTTGAGGATGTACTTGTCGCCTTTGCGCACCGCGGTGGTCTTCGTGTTGGAGGCGTCGCTTCCCGCCTGCGGCTCGGTGAGGCAGAAGGCGCCGATGGCCTCGCCGCTGGCGAGTTCCGGCAGGAAACGCTGCTTCTGCTCCTCGCTGCCCATGAGCACGATGGGGCCGCACGCCAGCGAGTTGTGCGCGGCGACACCCAGCGCGGTGGAGCCGCAGCCGCGCGCGAGTTCCTCGATGACGATGGCGTACGACACGGTGTCGTTGCCCATGCCACCGTACTCGGCGGGAACCACCAGGCCCAGAAACCCCAGCTCGCCCATCTTTGCGAAACGCTCCACCGGAAACTCGCCGGTCTCGTCGAGATGCGCGGCGGTGGGAGCCAGCTCCGAGTCGGCGTAGCGCCGCGCGGTCTCCTGGATCATCTGCTGTTCTTCGGTCAGTGTGGGCATCGGGTTCATGTATTCTCTTTTCTATGTAGTTTCACGCCGGGCTATGCGCCGGCGCTTCGTCCCGGGAACAGGTTCCCGATGAAGCTGACGACATCGCGCGTGCTGGTTCCGGGGCCGAACACGCCCGCCACCCCGGGAATTGCCAGCAGTGACTTTGCGTCCGCGTCGGGGATGATGCCGCCCGCGACCAGCGGTACGTCGGCGAGGCCGGCACCGTTCATGAGTTCGCGCACGCGCGGGATCAGCGTCATGTGCGCCCCCGAGAGGATGCTCACCGACACCAGGTCGGCGTCCTCCTGCACGGCGGCCTCCACGATCATCTCCGGTGTCTGGTGCAGCCCGGTGTAGACGACCTCCATGCCGGCGTCACGCAGCGCGTTGGCGATCACCTTGGCCCCGCGGTCGTGACCGTCCAGGCCGGGCTTGCCGATGAGAACTTTGAGGGGACGTTTCATCAGGATGCCTTCGGGCCGAGGCCCCGGGATATCTCCCGCGCGGCCCGGTAGGGCGAGAGTTCGCCGCCCGCCACGCGTGCAACCATACCATCAAACTCGGCGCGGGCGGTAGGGTCACGCCGCCAGGCGTCCCGCCACGCGTCTTCCACCAGGGCGCGCACCCGCTCGGCCAGCGCCTCGCGCCGGCGCTGCTCGCCACGCCCATCCCGGGCAAGGTGCGCCCGGTGCGCTTCCAGCGCCGCTTCGAGCGCGTCCAGTCCGGAGCCGTCGCTGCCCACGGTCTGTATGACCGGCGGCACCCATTCTCCCGGCCGGCGCAGCCCGGCAATAGCGGTGAGGTCCGCCGCGAATCCGTCCGCGCCCGGGCGGTCGGACTTGTTCACAACGAACACGTCGGCCACTTCCAGCAGGCCCGCCTTGAGGCTCTGGACCTCGTCGCCCGACTCCGGTGTCATGACCACCGCAATGGTGTCGGCGGCAAAACGAATGCGCGTCTCCACCTGCCCCACCCCCATTGTCTCCAGCAGGACGACGTCGCGCCCGAACGCGTCCAGAACATCGGCCAGCTCGCAGGCCAGCGGGCTCATTCCGGTTTCGCTGCCCCGGCTGGCGACGGAACGCACGAACACGCCCGCGTCCCCCGCCGCGCTGGACATGCGCACGCGGTCGCCGAGCACGGCACCCCCGGAGAACGGACTCGAGGGATCCTCCGCAACCACGCCGACGCTGCGGCCGGCATGGCGGAGGCGCCGGGTGAGGCCGTCCGCCAGGGTGCTCTTGCCGGCGCCGCCGGGGCCGGTGAGCGCGATGCGGCGCGCGCGGCCCGTGCGGGCGAAAAGTGCATCCAGAACGGTCTCTGCGTCACCCCCGCCGCGCTCGACGACGGACATCAGGCGCGACGCGGCGAGAACGTCGCCGGACGCAAAACGCGCGAGCAGATCCTGGGTCTTCATGGTCAGCGTAACCGGCGCTGCACCCCGGGGGGCGCGTGCCGGTGAGAGCGCAGCAATGGCGGGTCGGGCGTCCGCCCGGTAGCCCCAGGCAAACGCCAAACTCATTGTTTCCAAGTAAGTTACTAAACCGGGCGCGGGCCTGTCAACTGCTGATCCCGCCCCCCACCGGCAACGCTCGGGGCGGATTGTCTGTCGGTTTACGGTTTCAAGTCACGGCCCTGCGGGGACGCAGCCCCTGCATCAGCCGCGGTAGAGCGCCTTGATCCGTCCCCAGGTGGACGCCTGGGTCGGGGTCGGGCACGCAACGGTCTCCCCGGGCGACGGGTTGCACCCCGTGGCCGTGGGCGGCTGCGAACCGGTGTACGGGTTGAGCCCGTCGAACACCACCCAGCCACCGCTGCCACTGGGCATGCGCCCGAACGAACGGTCGTCGGCGACCTCGACGGTCACGTACGCCTGCGCGTCCGTCACCGAGATATCCGCGCCGTTGATTTCGTACAGCGTAACGGTGTCGCCGCCGTTGTTCAGACTGAAGCCGAACTGGCCCACACCGTTGGCCGCCTGCCACGTAACCACGTCCGAGCCGTAGTACACCTTCACCTCGCCGGGCGCGAGACTCCCGGAGAGCGCGAAGCGGAACGACTCACCCGCGGACGCGTCGGAGATGCGGTAGTTGGAGAGGTCCACCGCCGCGGTGCCCGTGTTCACGATCTCGACCCACTCGTCGAGTTTCGAGTCCACCGCGCCGTCGCCGTCCCAGTCGCTGGCGGGATCCGCCAGCAGCTCGTTGAGGCGCACATCCGCCACGCCCTGCGGCGCAAGCGCAGCCATCACGGTCAAACATGAAATGAAAAAGGCAACGTACTTCATCCTCACATCCTCCTCCCATGCCCCTTCCGTTGCCGGTGGAATTGGCGGGATCAACGGGGCAGACTATAGCACGGGCTGGCGGGGAGCGCAAGCGCGTCGCGGGGGTTCCTAGCGCCGCTTCTCGAGCAGGGACTTGATGAGGTCGGTGGCCAGCTTGGGGTTGGCCTTGCCGCGGGTGCGCTTCATGAGCTGCCCCACGAAGAACTGCAGCAGCTGTTCCTTGCCGGCGAGATAGCGCGCCACCTCGTCGGGGTGCGCGTCGATCACCGCGGCGGCTTCCGTCTCGATGGCGGCATTGTCGCTGACCTGTTCGAGTCCGAGGCGCTTCATGACGGCTTCGGCGGATTCCCCCGGCTTTTGCAGCATCTCGGCAAAGATCGTCTTGGCGGCACTGGAGTTCACCTTGCCGCTGCCCTGCAGTACCACCAGGCCGGCCAGCGCCGCCGGCTCCAATGCGAAGGCATCGATCTCGATACCGGCATCATTCAACTCGCGCGACACCTCGCCCATCATCCAGTTGCTCGCCGCCTTGGCGTCCGCGCCCGCCCTTACGACGTCCTCGTAGTAGTCCGCCATGGCGCGCGACGCCGTAAGTACGCCGGCGTCGTACACGGGCAATTTGTACTGCGCCACGAAACGCTCCCGCTTTGCATCCGGCAGTTCGGGCAGCGCGGCGCGCACCGTCTCCAGGAATGCCTCGGCCACGCGCAGCACGCGCAGGTCCGGCTCCGGGAAGTAGCGGTAGTCGTGCGCCTCCTCCTTGCTGCGCATCACCGTGGCGCGCCCCGCCGCGGGGTCCCACAACAGCGTATCCTGCGTCACCCGTCCGCCCGAGGACAGGACCTTCTCCTGGCGCTCGAGTTCATATTCGATGGCCTGCTCGACCTGCTTGAACGAGTTGAGGTTCTTCACCTCGGTCTTCACCCCGAAGGCCTCGGTTCCCGTCTCGCGCACCGAGACGTTCACGTCGCAGCGCAGGCTCCCCTCCTCCATGTTGCCGTCGCAGATCTCCAGGTAGCGCACCAGCGAGCGCAGCTTCTGCAGGTACTCCGACGCGGCGGCGGCGGTACGCAGGTCCGGCTCGCTCACGATCTCCACCAGCGGCACGCCGCTGCGGTTCATGTCCACCAGGCTGTGGTCGGCGCCGTCCACGTGGACCAGCTTGCCGGCGTCCTCCTCCAGGTGGATGCGGTGGATGCGGATGCGCTTGCCGCTCTCCAGCGCCAGCTCCCCGTCGCGGCACAGCGGCGTGTCGAACTGCGAGATCTGGTAGTCCTTGGGACAGTCGGGATAGAAGTAGTTCTTGCGCGCAAAGATGCTCTCACGCGCGATCGTGCAGCCCGTGGCCAGGCCGAGCCGCACCGCGTACTCCACCGCACTGGCGTTGGCCACCGGCAGCGCACCCGGCAGCCCCAGGCACACCGGACACACCTGCGTGTTGGGCTTGCCGCCGTAGGCCGCCGAACACCCGCAGAACATCTTGCTCTGCGTGCGCAGCTGCGCGTGGACCTCGAGTCCGATGACGGCTTCGTAGCGTGGCATATTATCCTCGCAGAGCGGGGGCGACCGCACCCGCCGGGAAGTCCACCAGCCGTTCGAGGCCCGCCGCGACACGCAGCAGGGGCGCCTCCTGGAAGGCACGCCCGACGAGCTGCACGCCGATGGGGAGTCTCTCGTCCGACAGGCCACACGGAATGGAGATCCCGGGCAGCCCGGCCAGGTTCACCGGAATGGTGAACACGTCGTTCATGTACATGAGAATCGGGTCGTCGGTCTTCTCACCCAGCTTGAACGCCGTGGTCGGCGCGGTCGGCAGCATCACGGTGTCGCAGCGTGAAAACGCCCTTACGAAGTCCGCGATGATGAGCGAGCGCACCTGCTGGGCGCGCTTGTAGTATGCGTCGTAGTAGCCGGCGCTCAGCACGTAGGTGCCAAGCAGCACGCGCCGTTTCACCTCGGCGCCGAAGCCCTCCTCGCGCGTCCGGGTGTACATCTCGACCAGCGTTTCGGCGTGGGGCGAACGATGCCCGTAGCGCACACCGTCGAAGCGGGCCAGGTTGGCGCTCGCCTCGGCGTTGGCGATGATGTAGTACGCGGCCAGACCGTGGTCCGCGTGCGGAAGCTCGACGTCCTCGATGACGGCGCCCTCGCGCCGCGCACCCTCCACCGCCGCCTTGAAGGAGGCGAGCACGCCGGGGTCGAGCGATTCGCCGAGGAAGCTCCACGGCACGCCGATCTTGACACCCTTGAGCCCGCGGTCCAGATCGCTTGAAAAATCGGGCACGGGTGCCGACGCGCTGGTCGCATCGCGCGGATCGCGACCGCACATGACGTTGAGCATGGTGGCACAGTCGCCCACCGTGCGCGTGAAGGGGCCGATCTGATCCAGCGAACTGGCGAACGCCACCAGTCCGTAACGCGATACGCGCCCGTAGGTGGGCTTCATCCCCACCACGCCGCAGAAGCTCGCCGGCTGGCGGATGGAACCGCCCGTGTCGCTGCCCAACGACGCCGCCGCCATCCCCGCCGCCACCGCCGCCGCGGAGCCGCCGCTGGACCCGCCCGGTGCGCGCGTCGTGTCCCAGGGGTTGTGGGTGGGGCCGAAGCCGGAGTTCTCGGTGGACGAACCCATGGCGAACTCATCCAGGTTGGTCTTGCCGATCACCACCGCACCCGCCGCGTGGAGCTTCTCCACCACCGTCGCCGTATACGGCGGACGGTAGGCGCCGAGGATGCGCGAACCGCAGGTGGTGCTGCTGCCCCGGATGCAGATGTTGTCCTTGATGGCGACGGGGACACCGCCCAGCGGGAGCGAACGGTAGTCGCCGGATTCGGACAGCGCGCGCGCGCGCGCCAGCGCTGCCTCGCGGTGCACGTCGAGAAAGGCCACCACCTCGCCCTCGCGCGCGCCGATGGCCACCAGTGCTGCTTCGCACGCCTGCACGGGGTCAACCTCGCCCGCGGTCATGCGCTTGCGCAGATCGCCGATGGACAGTTCGTTCAGTTTCACGATTCCTCGCCGCGGGAAATGACGCGGGGCACGCGGAAGAATTCTCCGGTCGCGTCCGGCGCCTGCGAAAGCACCTCGCTGCGTTCCAGCCCGGGGGTGACAACGTCCTCGCGCAGGTCGCTGCCGGCGTCTTCGAGCGACATGGCCCGCGTGGGCTCCACCCCGGCCACGTCCACCGCCTGCAGCCGCTCCACAAGCGCCACGATGCGGTTGAGCTGCTCGGTGATGGGCCCCACCTCACCGGGCGCGAGGTCGATGCGCGCGAGGCGCTCGAGGTGGCGGATGACGTCGCGATCGATCTTGCTCATGGTGTCCTCGCTGCCTAAAGCGGCCGCATGGGCGCGTACTGGGCGATGAACTTGCGCTCGCCGCCGGCGTCGAAAATTACCGTCACCCGCATCTGTTCGCCCTGCCCTTCCACGCGGCGCACGATACCCTTGCCGAATCGCTCGTGCACGATACGCGTTCCCACCTGGTAGCCAGGCACGGTCGCACCGCGCGGCGCCGGCTCCTGGGAGAACGCGGCCTCGTCGGGCGCCTCCGGCTGGGCGTACTCGTCGATCACGGAACGGGCGCGCGACCACACCGACCCGCCGTTGAACAGCGACACGCCGCGCGAGACCACCGGCTCCACCGGGGTCTCCAGGCAACGCTCGGGAATCTCGGACAGGAAGCGCGACGGCAACCCGCCCTCCATGAGCCCCATGCGCCGGCGCATACCCGCAAACGTCAGACACAACCGGCGCCGCGCCCGCGTCATTCCCACATAGAACAGCCGTCGCTCCTCCTCGATTGCGTCGGCGTCGTCGATGGAGTTGTAGTGCGGAAACAGCCCCTCTTCCAGGCCGGTCACGAAGACGACGTCGAACTCGAGGCCCTTGGCGTTGTGCAGCGTCATGAGGGTGAGCTGGCCGCTTTCCAGGTCGATGGCGTCCACGTCGGCCACCAGCGCCACCTCTTCCAGGAAGGCGCGCAGCGACTTGTCCTCCGCGCCCTCCGCGTAGGCGTGCGCCGCCGACAGGAACTCCTCGACGTTCTCCGTGCGCACATCGGCGTCGGGATACGCCTCCTCCAGGTACTTCATGTAGTTGGTGGCCTGGTAGATCTCGGCAACCACGTGCGGCGCCACCTCCGCCTCGGCCGTCGCGCGCAGGCGGTCGAACACCTCCAGGAACGCGCGGCAACGGGCGGCCGGCGCGCTGCCCAGCCCGACGTCCGCCGCGCGCATGGCGTCGATCATGGACACGCCGTGCTCCACGGCGTACGCTTCCAGATGATCGATGGTCGTCTTGCCGATGCCGCGCCGGGGCACGTTGATGATACGCTTCACGTTCACGGTGTCGGCCGGGTTCACCACCGCCTTGCAGTACGCGAGCACGTCGCGCACCTCGGCGCGTTCGTAGAAGCGCACGCCGCCGATAATTTGATACGGCATCGAGCCCATCTTGAAGACGTCTTCCAGCGCGCGCGACTGGGCGTTGGTCCGGTACAGAATGGCGATGTCGCGCGGGCTTGCCCCCGCCCCCACCTCGCGCTTGACCATGTCCAGCACGGCCAGCGCCTCCGTTTCCTCGTCGCTGCACGCGGTGACCCGCAGCTTCTCGCCCACTGCGCCGTCGGTCCACAGGTTCTTGCCCTTGCGCCCGGCGTTGTGCGCGATGACCCCGTTGGCCGCATCGAGGATGGTCTGGGTGGAGCGGTAGTTCTGCTCCAGCCGGATCACCTGGGTGCCGTCGTACAGCCCCTCGAACTCGAGGATGTGTTCCACGCGCGCCCCGCGCCAGCTGTAGATGGACTGGTCGTCGTCACCGACCACGAACAGGTTGTGGTGGCGGGAGGCGAGCGCGTCGATCATCGCCATCTGGATGGCGTTGGTATCCTGGAACTCGTCCACCAGGATGTAGCGAAAGCGGCGCGCGTACAGCTCGCGCACGGCGTCGTTGGACGCGAACAGCTCCACCACCTTCATGATCAGGTCGTCGAAATCCAGCGCGTTGGCGCGGCGCAGCTCCTTTTCGTACTCGGCATACAGAGCCGCCACACGCTGTTCACCGATGCCCACCGCGCGCTCGGCGCAGAACGCCGGGGTGATGAGGTCGTTCTTCATGCGGCTGATGCGATCCCGCAGCGTGCGCGGCGACTTGATGAAACGCGCATCGTTCGGGTAGCGCGACAGGATGCCCTTCAGGAGACGCATGCTGTCGTCGGTGTCGTAGATGGAGAAGTCGCGCCGGATTCCCCCCGCGTCGCCGTGGCGGCGCAGGATGCGCACGCCGGTGGCGTGAAACGTCCCCACCCACATCATCTCGGTGGCGCCCGGCGACATGCGTTCCAGGCGGTCCTTCATCTCACGCGCCGCCTTGTTGGTGAAGGTGAAGGCGAGGATCTCGTAGGGCGCCACGCGCAACCCCGCCACCAGGTGACGAATGCGCTCGGTGAGCACGCGCGTCTTGCCGCTGCCCGCTCCGGCGATGACCAGAATGGGGCCTTCGGTGGCCAGGACGGCCTCGCGCTGGCGGTCGTTGAGATGGGTCAAGGAAGACATGATGGTTTGCGGGCGCAACCCGGGAACGTTAGCACAGGCGCGCGCCCTTTCGGGAGCGAAATCTGGGCGTGCGGGAGCGGATCCTGGTCCCGGCGGGGGCGTGGGCTAGAACGTGGGGCCCATGTACCAGTGGAACTGCATGTCGTCGGCGAACTCGTAGAAATCCGTGGGCCACGCGAACTGGAAGCTCATCAGGAAGTAGCCGACGTACATGTACACCCCGAAACCCACGTCCGCGTGGGAGTCGTCCAGGCGCAGCCGGCTGCCGTCGAGATTGATGGGATTGCGCGGGCTGCCATCGAACGCCGCACCGACATCGAAGAAGGCGGTGCCGCCGATGTTGGTGAATCCCCAGCGCCCCGGCCATCCGAAGATGATGGCATCGAAGAGTGGAAAGCGATACTCGAAGCTCGCCAGCCACATGCGCGTTCCCCAGAACTGCTGGTAGTCGTAACCGCGCAGCGTCGTGGGACCGCCCAGCGAGAACACGCGCGGGTCCTCGCCCTCGCTGCCGGCGGCGGTGAGACGCAGTGCGATGGAGTTGCGCCAAAAGATGGTGTTGTAGCGCCGCCAGTCGGCGAACCCGGTGGTGCGCGAAATATCGTTATTGCTGAACGCCACGCCGCGCGACACCGACGCCCGCCAGCGCGACCCCTCCACCGGTCCGAAGGGGCCGAAGAAGGCCGAATCGTGCACGAACGCCAGCGTGGGCTCCAGCAGCCGCACCTGTGAGACGCCCGCCGACGAGTAGATTCCGGTGTACGGATTGGCCTGCGTGTAGAACTCGCGCTCCGACATGTACGCCTGCAGATCGACTTCCATGCGGTAGAACTTGTTGAACGGGAGGCTCATGGACCCAAACAGGCCCAGGTTGCGCTCGCTGAAAAGGCGGTAGGCCGAGAACTCTCCCGCACTGGTGATGCGCGAATCGTAGAAGCTGCTCAGCTGGTATGCGCCGAAGGTGAAGTCCGCCCGGCGCTTGAGGTACGAATAGGCGAGCAGGAAGTCGGACTGGGCGATGTCCTGGTAGAGGTTGAACGCGAACGTCGCACGGTGGTCGCCGAGGATATCGGACATGGCGATGGCGTTGGCGATTCCGAAACCGTAGCTCGACGAGAAGTACAGCCCGCCACCGCTGCCGATGAAGTCGGGCGCGAGCTTGGTCTTGTACGGGCGCACGCTCGCGCCGCGATACACGTCTTCGTTGCCCAGCGCCTCGGACAGGGTGGCCGGCCGCGGCTTCGACGGCGGCGCGGCGCCCGCCTCCAGCGGGCCCGCCGGCTGTATGGGGCGCACCGCGGGCGTGTAGCTGTCGACGTCCACGAAGCCCGAATCCGCGCCGCTCGCCCCGCCGCCGGACGCGGCGAGCGCGCTGTCCGGTGCGAGCGCAACGGTCGTGACGGGGGTCGATTCCGCCCCCGGGGCCGGTGCGTCGGCGGCACCGGCACCGGTCGCCGGAGACGCGCCCTTCGCCGCCTTCGCGGCCTCCTCGGCCGCCGCGGCCTCCGCCTTGGCCTTTTCCGTGGCCGCCAGGTCCATGCGCGCGATGTTGGGCTGGTGGGCCAGGATCGACTGCGCGGGCTGCAGATAGCGGCGCCCGAGCAGCGTGCGCAGGTCATCGGAGACAAAGACGTCCCAGCCGCCGTTGACGAACGCGGAGAAGGCGATGCGGCCCTTCTCCTCGTGCACGCTCGGGGTGAAGAGACCGCCCAGCACGTCGGTGAAGCGGTAGGTGTCGCCGGTCTCGATGTCGCCGGCGTGAAGGTTGTTCACACCCGACTCATCCGACGCGTAGATGATGGTCTTGCCGTCGGCCAGCACCAGCGGGTCGGTGTCGTCGCCGTCGGACTCGACCAGCGGGCGCTGGCGGCCGGTGGCGAAGTCGTACTCCCAGACGTCGTAGCTCGCGTCGCGGCGCACGTTCTTCGAGCTGGCAAAATTGATTTCGCTCAGGCGCTTGCGATTTTCCCCCGAGAAGTCGGAAGGCACCGGAATGGTCGTTTCCGGGTAATAGACAAAGATCACCCGGTTGCCGTCAGGATAGAAGCGCGGCGTGAGCTGGTCCGCCCCGTCGTTGGTGAGCCGCTTCATCAGGCCGGTGGCAAGGTCCACCGACACCAGGTCCGTCTGCCCGTGGAAGGTGGCCGAAAGCACGATCTCGTTGCGCACCGGGTTCCAGGCGGGCGCGGTGAGTCCCTGCGACGCCACCTCGTAGCGGCGTTCGTCGCCGGTCTTGATATCGCGCACGAACAGCGCGTCGTGCCCCCCGGAGCGGGCCACGAACGCCACCTGCTTGCCCTCCGGATCGAAGCAGATGGAGCTGGTGAGCAGGTGCAGCGACTCGTAGCGGTTGGAGCGCGCACCGGTGACGACCTTGGCGATCTCCTTGCCGTCCAGGGCGGAGATCACGTGGATCTCGATCATCCCCTGGCGGTCGCTGAAGAACACGATGTATTCGCCGTCGGGCGACAGCACCGGCTTGGTGTTGTAGTAGCCGTGGTTCTTCTCGTGGTCGGTGAGCTTGCGGGCAAAGTCGGATACTTCCTGCTTGCCGGGGTACAACGGCCAGTAGTGCTTGCGCAGCGCCTTGGACCAGTGCTCGTAGAGCTGATCCGACGACAGCCCGATGGTGCGCTGCACCGCCGCCTCCGCACTGCGCGTCCCCGCCAGCACATCCAGCATCTCCAGGACCTTCTCGTGGCCGTAGGTCTCCGCGATGTAGTTGAAGACCGACTGCCCCTCCTTATACACGTAGAAGCCGCTGATTGCGTAGAACGGGTACAGGTAGTCGTTGAGCACCGCGTCGCGGATGAACATGTCCGCGTCCGCGTCCCAGCCCTCCGCCAGATACTCCGCGAGTCCCTCCGCCACCCACAGCGGCATCGGGAAGAGGTAGTTGCGCGTGAACACGTTGTCCAGCATCCGGTTGTAAACGATGTTGAACGTGAACACGTGCGCGAGTTCGTGGATGGCGGTGTGGTGGAACTCCTTGAACGAGCTGGTGAACGGCAGCACGATGCGGCGCCGCGAGGGTTCGGCGAAGGCCTGCACGCCCTCGGGCAGAGTGCCGTCGGTGACGTTGGTCTCCAGGAAGTCGGCGTGGTTCGAGTACAGGATCACCGGCACCCGCCACGGCAGCACCTCCTTGAGCGTGTACGCGTACTCCTCGTAGCCGTCCTCCAGCACCAGGCCCGCGCGCACCGCGAATGCCTCGGCCCCCTCGTAGTAGTGGATATCGAAGTGGGGCGTGGCGAGCACGTGCCACTTGTAGTCGGAGTACTGGATCTTGTTGCGCCCGAAGCGCTGGGCGTGCGCCGATCCCGGCAGGAGACCTGCGAGGATTGCGAGGGTGGCGATTGTAGCCAAGGCCTTGTAAAGCTTCATAATACTGCTTCCACTCGACCGGTGGGGGCTCGGCGGGGGCGATTCCTCGTATAAGTATACGGTGGCCGGGCGGGCAGCGACAAGTCCTGATGCCGCCCTAGTATTCGAAGCGGTACTTGAGGTCGAGGTTGAATTCGTCCGTATTCTGCCCTGCGATTCCCGCCCGGTTCCTGCGGGAGTTATAAATGTACTGGGACCGGATCAGGAACTTGTTACTCAGGCGGTATTCCACGTTCACCTCCTGCTCGGAACCCACCGACAACCCCCGCTTGTACTGGAAGTAGATGTCCTCCCACAGGTACCGCCCCACCCCGATCAGGGTCTCCTGCTCCAGCGTGCTGGCGCCCGGCTGGGCGGTGTCTTCGATGCTGCGCTGTTCCACGTCGACGTTGAACCCGGTCATCTGCGCGTTGATCAGGCGCTCCAGCGTGTTGGTGGCCATGCCGCTGGCAAACATGGTGGGGCCGCCCAGCATGTTCCAGATATCAGCCTCGGAGTAGCCGGGCTCGTCGTATGCGAGCGAGATCTCGGGCTCCTTCCTGTCGTACGGCCAGGACAGGGTGAGGTAGATGTTGCGGTCGGGGCCATCGCCGGTGTGGTGGGGCGTGTATGCCTCGATGAACATCGCCGGGCGCAACGTCTCCGCCGCCGAGAAGTCCATGGTGCCGCTGGTGATGGTGAACTTGTAGCCGTACACGCGGTAGGAGCCCCGCAGCACCGCCATGTCGCCGCGGAAGTACATGCCCCGCTCGTCCTTCTTGAGGATCACATCGCCGGCCATCTCCACGTTCAGGTCCGGGTTGCGCACCCACACGTTCTTGGGGCCGTGCAGATCGACGCTGCAGATCCAGCCCGGCTCGTCGGTGGGCAGCGTGAGCGCCCCGGTGGCCTCGGTTCCCGCGGTGAGCTCCATGTAGATGCTGGCCTCGCGCACGTCCAGGGACCCGGTGATGAGCGGGATCTTGCGTCCTTCACGCCACTCGTGGTAGCGCGCCACCAGGCTCCCTTCCGCCTGCACGTCGACATTGGGAATCGACGTGAGCCGGAAGTCACGCAGCGACAGGTCGGCGCGGTAGTCGACGGGCGTGTAGTTGGAGATGCGCGCCCACCCGCTGCCCACCACGGCACCCTTCTCTCCCGACCGGGCGGTGAGCGTGGTGAGGCGCACCACGTCATCCACGAAATCGATGCGAGCCGCCACGTTGGAGAACGACTCCTGCATGCCGGCGACCCGCAGCTCGCCGCGCGAGAGCGACAGCTCTCCGGTCACCGCGGGCACCGACGGGGTGCCCCGCCCGGTGACCGTGCCGTACAGGACGCCGCGCAGCCACGCCATCTCCGGGACGTAGCGCGAGACGTTGTTCAACTCACTGCCACGTGGAATTTCCAGGCGGAACGTCAGCGCGCCTTCCGGGTCCAGGCTGACGCCGTCCCGCAGCGAAACGGTGAGCGGGAACTCCCCGGTGACCCTCGCATCCACGCCCTCCAGCAGGTGCACGTTGCGAACGTGCAGCGCGCCGGCGACGTACTCGGCATCGATCGTGGCGAGCGGGATGGGCCGGCCCGGCCCGGCGGCGGGCGCAACGCGTCCCTTCAGGGTGATGCGCGGTGCCACCAGCGTGCCGGACAGCGCAACGCGGCCGTCCAGTTCGGCCGCGACCGGGGGCGCGCGGTGCACGGCGGCAAAGAAGGTGGCCACCGGAAAGTGGGCCAGCCGTGCCCGCAACGCGAGCGCGGAATCCCAGATCTCCTCGGGGCGCTCGCCGCGTACCAGCCGCACCGGCGAGACGTCACTCGCCCACGTGCCGGACGCTTCGATGGTGTCGCGCCCGGCCACCATCTGCATCCCGCCCAGGCGGTAGGTCTGGCCGTCGAACACGATGCGCCCGCGGAGTTCGTCGAAGGCCACGCTGTCCACCACTCCGCGCACGACGTCCACGTCCAGGCGCACGCGCGGATTCTCCTCGGGGCCGTCCAGTTCCAGCGCGAAGTCGCCGCGGCCGCGCAGCACGATGGGTGCGCGCAGCCCGTCGCGCAGCACGGACAGGTCCACGCCGCGGCCCCAGAAGGACAGGTCCATGGTCCGCGTCGCCTCGCTGTACGACCCGGCGCCACCGAAACGGCCCCGGCCCGACTCGAAGACCACCGTGTCGGCCACGACACTGTTCTCGTCGGCGAAAATCACCGACGGCGCCACCGTGCGCCAGTTGTCCGCCGGGGTGAGAATTTCTGCGTGGCGGATGTCGATGCGCGAGCGCCCGTCCTTCTCCTTGATATCCAGATCCACCACGATGGTGGTGTCGCCGCGGGTCACGCGCGCGTTGGGCACGCGCACCACCGTGGTGTCGATGTCCACCAGGAAGGTGGGCGCATCGAACGGCCGTCCCCACGCGGCGCCGTGCCGGCCCGCGATGGATACCTGTACCGTGGGCGCCGGCGAACCGACGTTGCGCGCCTCGGCCTGCACCAGCGCGGTGTCCACGTCCAGAAACTCGAAGTGCAGACCGTGCGCGCTGCCGTTGATGTTCAGCTGGAAGTCCTCGATGGGCCCCTGGATGCGCCCGGTGGCGTTGATCGCCCCCTCCACCGGCGGGAGCTCGAAGTGGTTCCAGAAGTAGCCCAGGTCGGTGGCCTCCACCCGGAACACGATGTCGGCGATGCTCCCGGCATCGGTCACGCTGCCCGAGCCCTCCACGCGGTAGCCGGGGCGCTCGAAGGCGACATTATCGATGGTGAGGCCCACACCATCGCGCCAGATGCCGCTGCCCGCCACGCCGAAGTTCTCGAACCCGTCCACGACGCCGCGGTCGAGGTCGCCGCGCCACGCGTAGGTGCCCTCGCTCTTGTCGTGTTCCACGCGGATGCGTCCGGTCATGGACATGGGCGGCAGCCCGGAATCCTCGATGAAGCCGCGCGAGAGATCCAGGTCCTCGCACGTCCCGTCGAACACGAAGTCCTCCTCGGGCAGCGAAATGCTGAATGCGCCGTCGAGTTGCGATCCAAACACCCGGCCGGCGAAGCGACTGAAGTCGACGCCGGACGGGGTCACCTTTCCCGCGAACGTCACCCCGGAGAGCTCAACCCCCAGCCCGGCACCGGAGGCGGTTCCGGAAACATCCAGATTGTCCACCGTGCCGGCCAGCGACAGCCGGCCGGAGAACGCCCCCTCCAGGTCGGGGGCGATTCCCAGCTGGTGCAGTTCGCCGAGCGATATCGGGTTCAGGACCAGGTCGACGCCCTGGAAACGGCCGTGGCGGAATTCGCCGTCCGCCATGACAAATGATTCGTCCAGGCGCACGGCGAAGTCGTCCAGAAAGAGGCTCGAGCCGTCCGTGCGCGCACCGAGGCTCACCGAGGAGACCGTCTTGCCCGAGTCGATGAGGAATGCGCCGCCCTCGTCGATGCGCAACTGCCCCATCCCCCCCGCGTAGCCACACGACCCGGCCAGGTGCACGTCCCGCACGGCCAGCTCGGTGCGATTGCCGCCGAAGGTCATCTCCAGCCCGTTGATGCGGAAGCTGCGCACGTCCACCACCGGATTGACGATGCCGCGGCCCGGCTGCGACGGGCTCTCGTTCTGGGGGACCGGGAGCACCAGGCGCCCCTCCGCATCCTGGCGCAGGTGCAGCGCCACCCCCTCCAGCTCGAGCTCGTGCACGACGAGCCGGAACGCGAATACCGGCATGAGTTCATACCTCACCGAAACCCGGTCCGCGCGGAACACATTGTAGGTGGCGGTTGGCGAGTTGTAGCGCAGCACCGGGTTCTTGAGTTCGATCCTGTGCACCAGCGTGCCCGAGATGCCGTCGAGGGAGAACTCGAACGGGGATCCCGCCAGATAGTGTGTGTTGACGTAGCGTGCGATGCGGTCGGGCAGCAGGCGGCTCTGGCGATGGACGACCACCACGATGGCCAGCGTCAACACCACCGCAATCCCAAAAGAGATGCGGCGGCGCAGGGTGGAACTGTTCTTCTGCGTGCCGACGTCTTCGCTCATGTCTCTAAAATATCTGTCCCAGGCTGAAATACCAGCTGCCGTTGCCATCCGTGGTCGCATCGGGCTTGAGCGGATAGCCGTAATCGAGACGAATGGGTCCCACCGGGGTATTGTAACGAATGCCCGCGCCCAGGCCGTAGCGGAAGTCCGTAACCCGCGTCTCGTCCGAATCCGAGGTCAGGCGGAATCCGGATCCGGACACGTCGGACACGTCGGCATACACATTGCCCCCGTCGAGGAAGATCGCCCCGGAGAAATTCCACCGCGCCAGCAGCGGCAGCGGAAAGCGCGTCTCCACGTTGGCCAGCAGCAGGACCTGCCCGCCCAGGTAACGGGGCCTCCCGTTGGCGTCGGTGGTGCGTGGGCCCAGGCTGGCCTCGCTGTAACCGCGCACGGAATTCGCGCCGCCCAGGAAGTAACGGCTCTCCACCGGCACCAGGTCGGACCGGCCGTAGGCATTGCCGTAGCCGACCCGCACCCGCCACGCGAACACGGACAAGCCGGCGACACCACGGTAGCGCTGATAGTTGCCGGTGAACTTGTAGTAGTCGTTGTCTCCGCCCAGAATCCCGCCGGCGATCTCGCTGGAGAGAACCCGGTACTCGCCACGGTGCGGATCCAGCAGAAAGTCGCGCGCGTCCCGGCTCGCGGTGAGGCCGAAGGAATGCGAGCGCGATTTCTCCTCCGGCAGCCCGGCCGGAAGGCGCGTGATCTCCTCGAACGAAAGCCCGGTCAGCACCTCGCTGTGGCGGCCGAAGTCGCGCGCGGTACCAAACGCGTAACCGATGGTGTTGATCTCGAGGTCGGGCACCGTGGCATCGTGCTCGATGAAGCCGTTGAGTCCGATACCGAGTTTGATGCCGAGAAAACGGCGCTGCTGGAACACGACGTCGTAGCGGTAGAAGGTGTTCGTGAGCTGGAGCTTGTTCACGTCGAATTCGTCACCCTCGAACAAGTCGAACGCATACTGGGCCTTGAGGCGGAGCGTGCGCCCGGTGCCGCCCAGGTTGCGGGTGCCCCATTCCGCGAAGACGCGGCTGCCCAGCAGATTGCCCACGCCGAAGCCCGCCTCGATCCAGGAGCTCTTGCGTTCGCGCACCCGGATGCGGATATCCACGGTGCGATCGATGGGGTCGATGTTCTCGGGCACCACGTCGACCACCGTGAACAGCCCGGTTTCGAACAGGTTGCGCTGCGTCTTGAGAACGCGGTTGAAACGGCACACCTCACCCGGCTTCAGTTCGATCTCCTTCTCGATGACGCCGCGGCGCACCTCCCGGTTTCCCTCGATGAGAATCTCGCCCACGCTGAGCTGGGTCCCGGGCTGGATGACGAAGCGAATCCATACCCGGTTGCTGTCGATACGGGCGGAATCCGCCACCGACACGCCCAGGTAGCCCCGGTCAAAGTACTTCCCCTTGATCCGGTAGACGTCGGTCGCGAGCAGCGACGGGTTATACGGGGCCCCGCGCTCGAGCAGGAGGTCCTTGCGCAGACTCGCCTCCGGCATGAGCAGGTCCCCCTCGAAGCTCACACTCACGACCCGCGTCGCCTCGCCCTCTTCCACGACGATGTACACGTTGGCGAAGCGGTCGTTTTCCACGTACTCCACCCGTTCCAGCCGTACCCGGGCGCGCGGAAAGCCTATCGAATGGTAGTACGCCTCGAGCTGGGCAACGTCCCGCTCGATCTGGGGGCGGTCCAGGCGGGGGCGGCGGAAGATGGAGAACATGGAGGGCTCCTGCGTCCGCATACGCGAGCGCAGGTCGCTTTCCGGAACCTGGTCGTTTCCGGTGATGACGATGCGTCCGAGAAAGACCTTGTCGTCGGGCGGGGCATCGGCGCCGCGGGCGGGCGGGGAGCCGATCAGGCAGCAAAGCAGGGCCGCCAGCAGCGTCGCAGTCCGGTACGCATCCTTGACACGGCGTCCCCGCGGGGTGTAATTAACGGGCGACCCCGAGTCCATTGCTGGGAGTGACGTGCGACCCATCTTCCTCCGGCCGCCATTGCGGCGCCTGTCAGTCACCGCCGTACTTGTTGCGGCTTTGCTTTCGTGCGGCCAGAAGGAAAGCCGTCAGCCGTCACCCCTCTCCAGCGACGAACTCTATCTTGTCGAAGCCTACATCAGCGTGCGGCGCGCAGGATCTCTTCATACCTTCCAGCGCGACATCGCCGAGCGCCTGCTCGACTCACTGGCCACCGAGGTGGACACACTGCGCGTGGCCCGCACGATTTCCGCCCTCAACGCCACGCCGGAGCGCTGGTCGATGGTGTTCCAGACCATCGAGGACCGGCTGTCGGGACGCGACTCAACCGGCACCTCAGAACCCGCCGGGGACTGACCCCGAGCACCGCGCCAGGTCCATCACCACCACGAACCCCATCAAGAGGATGATGAGGACGAATCCGCCCTGCATCATCCACTCGCGCACGCGCCGGTTGATCGGCCGCCGCGTGATCCCCTCCCATCCCAGCAGCGCCAGGTGGCCACCGTCGAAGGGCAGTATCGGAAGCAGGTTGAAGATGCACAGGTTGATATTGAAAAAGGCCAGGAACAGCAGCAGGTAGTCGAAGCCCCAGTTGGCAACGTCCCCCGCCATCTGATAGATGAGAATCGGCCCGCCCAGCGTCTTGATATCCATCTGCCCCACGAACAGCTGCCGCACGTAGCCGACGATTTGCACGATCATGCCGTTGGCCGCGTTGAACCCGCTCGCCGCCGACGCCGCGAATCCCTCGCGGCGGCGCTCGGAATACGGACCGATGCCGAGTACGCCGACCGTCATGAACTCCGACGAGGATCCGGGTTTGAGCACGTCCTTGGAATCGGGAACCACCGAATCCGCGTGCGCCAGGCCGTCCTGCGTCCAGCGTATGTAGAGCGGGCGCCCCGGGCTGTCGTTGACCATGCGCCGCACGTCCTCGAAGGTGGTGACGACGGTATCGTTGATGGCCTCCACCACCGCGCCCGGCCCGATACCGGCTTGCGCCGCCGGTTTTCCCTTCTGCACACGCCCGATGCGCGAGGACACGTGCGGATACAGACCCAGCGTGAGTCGTCCCCCCTCGTGCCCGGGGGCGAGGGAGACCAGCATGGTCTCGCCGTCGCGCCGCAGTTCGACGTTCTTGGGGACATCGGCGTCCTCGATGAGGAAGCTCTCCACGTCGTACCAGTCCCCCACCGGTTTTCCCGCCACGGACAGGATGGTGTCGCCGGGGGCGATTCCCGCCTGCGCCGCAGGTCCCTCGGCCACCACCTCACCCACCGTGGTGGTGGGGATGACACTCACGCCCTGGAACAGGAAGACGCCCGCGTAGAGAAGAACCGCCGTGGCGTAGTTCATGAACGGGCCCGCCACCAGCACGGCGGCGCGCAGCCAGCGGCTCTGCGTGGTGAAATAGCGCGCGCGCGGGATCTCGCTGTCGGGCACCTCGTCCAGCGGACCCCGGGACACGCCGGGATCCGGCTCCGGCTCGTCGGACAACTCGGACTCGCCCGCAAACTTCACGTAGCCGCCAAAGGGCAGCACCGAGAGCGTGTAGACGGTTTCGCCCGCACGGTGGCGGATCAGTTTCTTGCCGAAGCCGATGGAGAACGTCTTCACGTACACCCCGCCCAGCTTGGCAACGATGAAATGTCCAAACTCGTGCACGATGACGACGACTCCCAGAACGAAGGCGCCCGCGATGATGGTTGTCAGCATGTATTCCTGTTCTAGCGGTCGTTGCCGGCCGCGCGTGCGTTTTTGCGTTCCTGAATCCAGCTGCGCGTCTGCGCGTCGGCTTCCAGAACATCCTGTAGTGTTTCGACCGGCCGCACCCCCATGGCGTCCAGCGCGGATGCGATCACGTCTGCGATGCCGCCGTAGGGCAGACTTCCCTCCAGAAAGGACGACACCGCCACCTCGTTGGCGGCGCTCAGCACCGCCGGGGCGGTCCCCCCCGCCAGCGCCGCGCGGCGCGCCAGCTGAAAGCACGGGTAGCGGGCCTCGTCGACGGGCGCGAACGTGAGTTCGGGAAACTCGAGAACACTCGCCCCCAGATCCGAGCGCAGCCGTTTCGGATAGGACAGCGCGTACAGGATCGGCAGCCGCATGTCAGGCTTGGACATCTGCGCCAGCATGGATCCGTCGACAAACTGAACGATCGAATGCACGATGGACTGCGGGTGAATGACCACGTCGATCTGCGACAGCGGAAAACCGAAGAGCCAGTGCGCTTCGATCACCTCGAGTCCCTTGTTCATCAAGGTGGCGCTGTCCACCGTGATCTTGGCCCCCATGCGCCACGTGGGATGCGCCAGGACGTCCTCCACCGATACGTCGGCCAGGGTTTCCGGGTTCCGGTCCCGCAACGACCCGCCCGACGCGGTGAGGATCACACGGGCGACGTCGCCTTTCACCGTCCCCGCGAGGCACTGGGCGATGGCCACGTGCTCGCTGTCGATGGGGATCAGTCCCACCCCCGCCCGCTCCGCGGCGCGCACCAGCAACTCGCCACCCGCCACGATGGATTCCTTGTTGGCGATCGCCACAGGGATGCCCGCGTCCAGCGCGGCCAGGGTGGGGGCCAGCCCCACGAATCCCACGAGCGCGTTGACCACCAGGTCCGTGCCACCGGCACCCGCGAGCTCCAGCAGGGCGCCTTCGGTATAGCCCACGCAGCGGCCGCGAACCGCCGCATCCGCCTCGATTTCGGCGCGCGCCCCGGGGTCGGTGACGACCACCCGCGCGGCGGGGTGATCGCCCGCCTGCGCCCTCAGGAGCGCGACGTTGCGGTGGGCGGCAAGGCCCACCACCTCGAACGCATCGGGATGCCTGCGCACCACGTCGAGCACGTTCCGGCCGATGGAGCCGGTCGAACCGAGGACAACCACCTTCTTGCGAGACAAAGCCGCTCCCTGCAACGTAACCTATTGAAAAATCACGAACTTGAGGAAGTAGTATATGAGAGGCACCGTGAAGAGTAAACTATCAAATCGGTCCAGGACCCCGCCATGGCCCGAGATAATCCGGCCCGAGTCCTTCACTTCCGCGTCCCGCTTGAGCATCGACTCAAACAGGTCCCCGAGCAGCCCCACCAGGGAGGCGAGCGCACCGACGGCAATGGCCCGCGCGGCGTCGAGGTACGGCGCGAAGGTCACCGACGCAATCCAGCCCGCCAGCGCACCGAACGCCATCCCGCCCAGGGCTCCTTCCCACGTCTTGTTGCGCGATACCCGCGTGAGCAACGGCGTCCTCCCCAGCAGGCTCCCCACCGCGAAGGCGCCGGTATCCGACGCCCATGTCACCATGAACGCGAGGAATACGAACGACGCGCCCTCGCTGTACGGCAACCCCACCAGCCGCGGCAGTTCGCGCAGCAGGATCATGTGGGAGGCCAGAAACGCCACGTAGATCACGCCGAACACGGTGGTGGAAACGTGATAGACGGCCAGGCGCCCGTCGCGCCGGGTCAGCTCCAGCCCCATCAGGGCGATCACCACGAAGGTCAGGAAGAAATTCGCGTAGAGACCGCTGCGGAAGTAGTAGTACGTCGAGAGCGTGACGCCGCACAACACGCCGATGCCACGGTAGGGCTGAATGCCCTTCTTGCGCATCATCCCGTAGAACTCGAGCATGCCCAGCACGATCACCAGGTCGACGAAGGCCAGGAACGCGTAGCCGCCCATGCGCGTGACCACGATGAAGGCGGGAATGAACCACGCGCCGGTGGCGATGCGCCGCGCGGTGGTGCGCCGGTACCAGGCTGCCGGCGGCGTCGGGGCGGCCGTGTTCGGGTCAGGCGTGGAGTCCATAGCGGCGATCGCGTGACTGGTAGGCGCGGATGCCCTCCATGAGGTCCGCTTCGGTGAAGTCCGGCCACAGCACGTCGGTCACCCATATCTCCGCGTAGGCGATCTGCCACAGGAGGAAATTGGAGACGCGCAGTTCCCCGCTGGTGCGGATGAGCAGGTCCGGGTCGGGGAGGGCAGGGTCGTAGAGGCAGTCGTGAAACGCCGCCTCGTCGACCTGTCCGGCGGTGACCTCGCCGGACGCGATGCGCCCGGCCAGCCTGGCGGCCGCATCCACGATCTCCGCGCGGCCACCGTAGCTCAGTGCGAGGGTGAGCCGCAGCCCGGTGTTGCTGGAAAGGCGTTCGATGGTTTCGGCAAGGGTGCGGCGGGTCGACTGCGGCAACATGTCGAGACGGCCGATGGCGTTCAGCCGCACGTTGTTCTGGTTGAGTTCGAGCTCTTCACGCCGCAACACCTCTTCCAGAACCAGCATGAGGCCGTTTACCTCGGCGCGTGGGCGGTTCCAGTTCTCCAGCGAGAATGTGTAGAGGGTGAGGTGTTCGATCCCGATGCGGGCGCAGGCGCGCACGCACTTGCGCACCGGCTCCGTTCCCGCCTTGTGACCCGCCAGCCGGGGCAGGCGCCGCTTCTTTGCCCAGCGGCCGTTGCCGTCCATGATGACGGCGATGTGTCGGGGCAGGTTCTCCGCGCCCTTGAGCGCCTCGATCTGGACGTCGATGTCGTTAGCCATGCATTCCACGCCGCGGCGGGCTCAACGGTTCTGTTGTGCCGGAGCCGCGTTCGTCACAACTCGAGGACTTCCTTCTCCTTGGCCGCGACCGCGTCGTCCACCCGCTTCACGAACTGATCGGTGAGCTTCTGGATGGCGTCCTGCCGCGTGTGCATCTCGTCCTGCGACAGTTCATGCTCCTTCTCGAGCTTCTTGAGCTTCTCGTTGGCGTCACGGCGCACGTTGCGCACCGCCACTTTGGCGTCCTCGCCGATTCTCTTTACCACCTTGACCAGATCACGGCGACGTTCCTCGGTGAGCGCGGGAATGGGCAGGCGGATCAGCGACCCGTCGTTCTGCGGGTTCAACCCCAGGTCGGACGCCTGGATGGCCTTCTCGATCTCCCCCATCGTGGAGCGGTCCCACGGCTGGATGGCCAGCGTGCGCGGGTCCGGCACGGAAATGTTGGCAACCTGCTTGAGGGGAACGCTCTGGCCGTAGTACTGCACGCGAATCACGTCCAGGATGGCCGGGCTGGCCTTGCCGGTGCGGATGCCGGAGAGCTCGTGGATGAGGTTCTCCAGCGTCTTGCCCATGTGCTCTTCGGTCTTCTTGTAGTGCTCGTCCAGCATAACTCGCCTCCAAACTCAGGAAACAGTCGTTCCAACCGGTTCGCCACGTACGGCGCGCATCAGGTTGTTGTCACCCGTCAGCTTGAATACGATGATTGGCAGCTTGTTCTCCATGCAAAGTGAAATCGCGGTCGCGTCCATCACCCGCAGCCGGCGATTCAACACGTCGATGTAGGAGAGCGTATCGAAACGCTTGGCGCCGGGGTCCTTGAGCGGATCGCCGTCGTAGACGCCGTCGACCTTGGTGCCCTTCATGACCACGTCCGCCTCGATCTCGATGGCGCGCAACGCGGCGGCGGTGTCGGTGGTGAAGTAGGGGTTGCCGGTCCCGCCGGCGAAGATGACGATGCGGCCCTTCTCCAGGTGCCGGATGGCGCGCCGCTTGATGTAGGGCTCCGCGAGCTGCTCCATCTTGATGGCGGTCAGCACCCGGGTGTCCACGCCGGCGTGCTCGAGCGCGCTCTGAAACGCGAGCGCGTTGATCACCGTGGCCAGCATGCCCATGTAGTCCGCGGTGACGCGGTCGATGCCGTTCTCGCTGCCCGTGCTGCCGCGCAGGATATTGCCGCCGCCGATGACGAGTCCGACCTCGATGCCGGCCGCCTTGACCTCGGCAATCTGCTTCGAGTACGAGGCGAGCTTGTCGAAATCGATGCCGCCCCCGTCGTCGCGGGCGAGAATCTCACCGCTGAACTTGAGCAGGATCCTCTGGAACCTTGTCTCGTTCAGGACGGTACCTCCGGCGCTACTGGCCGAGTTGGAAGCGAGCGAAGCGAGCAACCCTGATGTTCTCGCCCAGTTTTGCGATGGCCTCGTTGACCAGGTCGCTGACCCTCTTGTCGTTGTCGCGCACGTACACCTGATCCAACAGCGCCGCCTCGGCAAAGAACTTCTCGATGCGTCCATGGACGATCTTCTCCGCCACGGCGGCGGGCTTGCCCTCCTCGATGGCCTGCGCGTGGAATACCTGGCGCTCCTTCTCGACGATGGCGGCGGGGATGTCCTCGCGCCCCACGCCCAGGGGTGCCGCGGCGGCGATATGCATGGCGATGTTGCGCACCAGGTCCTGGAACTCGTCGGTGCGGGCCACGAAGTCGGTTTCGCAGTTGACCTCGACCAGCACGCCGATGCGGTTGCCGGGGTGAATGTAGGACAGCACCAGCCCCTCGCTGGCCTCGCGACCCGCGGCCTTGGCCGCCTTGGACAGCCCGTGAACGCGCAGGAACTCGATCGCCTTCTCGACGTCGCCCGCGCTCTCCGAGAGCGCCTTCTTGCAATCCATCATGCCGGCCCCGGTGCGCTCGCGCAGCTCCTTGACCATTCCCGCACTGATTTCCATCATTTCCTCCGCACTGACCTTGTTGCTATGCAACGGACTTTGAGCCCGCCTCGTCGGTTGCCGGCTCGTCACCCGTCGAAATGTCCCGGCCCTCGCTGTAACGCGCGCGGCCTTCGATGCATGCATCCGCCACGATCTTCGCGAACAGTCCGACGGCGCGCATGGCGTCGTCGTTTCCCGGAATCGGATAATCGACTTCGTCCGGGTCCGCGTTGCTGTCCACCACGCCCACGATGGGAATGGACAGGCGCCGGGCTTCGTTGACGGCGTTCTGTTCCTTCTTGGTGTCCACGATGAACACCATGCCGGGCAGGTCGGTGAGTTTGCGCACGCCACCCAGCGTTTTGAGAATGCGCTCCTTCTCCTTGGCCAGCCCCGAAGCTTCCTTCTTGGAGAACTGGGAGATGGTACCGTCGAGTTCAATCTTCTCGAGATACTCGAGACGGCCGAGGCTCTTGCGGACGGTATTGAAATTGGTGAGCGTCCCGCCCAGCCAGCGCTCGGTCACATACGGCATCCCACAGCGCATTGCCTCTTCGCAGATTGCAAACTTGGCCTGCGGCTTGGTGCCGACGAACAGTACCATGCGCCCCTGCAACGACACCTCGCGGATGGCGTCGCGCGCGCGAACGATGCACTCGAGAGACTTCTCGAGGTCGATGATGTGGATGCCGTTCTTCTCGGTGAACAGGAAAGGCTTCATCTTGGGATTCCAGCGCTTGGTCTGGTGGCCAAAATGAACGCCCGCTTCGAGCAGTTCTTGCAGGGTGACATCACCCATAGTAGGACCCCCTTGGATCTCGGTTGAGCCTCCACCGCGCTGGATCGCCGACCCCATCCTGGATGGAGCACCGGGGCAACCCGCTCGGGGCGCGGTGTGTGTGATAACGAACGCGCCGCTCGCGGCGCATCCTTACTGACGACCTGGATTCGATGGTTGAGAAACGAGCGGCGCGGGCCGTTCCCGGGCGACTAACGCTTCGAGAACTGGAACCGCTTGCGACGACCCGCGAGGCCGTACTTCTTGCGCTCCTTCATCCGCGGATCGCGGGTGAGAAGGCCGCGGGCCTTGAGCATCGGATGAAACCGTTCGTCGAGCTTGATCAGGGCACGCGCAATCCCCAGCCGGACGGCGCCCGCCTGGCCGGTTATCCCGCCACCGTCGGCCGTGGCCTCGATGTCGTACCGGTCCGTCGACTCGGTCGCTTCCAGCGGCTCCCGAACCGAAAGCACCAACGTCTCGCGGCCGAAGTATTCGGTGAGTCCGCGTCCGTTGACGGTGATCTTGCCTTCTCCGGGCCGGACAAACACACGCGCAACCGCCTCTTTGCGGCGTCCGACCGCCCCAATCAACGCGGCCTTGGCCGCTTCCTGCTTCTTTGTCACCATGTCGATAATCCGTCTTTCCGTGTCACCGTATCCGGTGCCTAGTAACCCGTCGGCGGCATCGTGCCGGGCCGCTGCGCCGCGTGCGGATGCTCGGGGCCCGAGTAGACCCGCAGCTTCTTGAGCATGCGGCGACCCAGCCGGGTGCTGGGAAGCATCTTGCGCACCGCGGTACGAACGACGGCGGTCGGATCCTTGTCGATCACCTCGCGCATCGTGCGAACCTTGAGCCCCCCGGGATATCCGGAGAAGCGGTAGTAGAGTTTCTTCTCGCGCTTGGCCCCGCTGATGTAGATCTTGTCGGCGTTTATGACCACGACGTGATCGCCCAGCGAGAGATGCGGCGAGAACTCCGGGCGGTGTTTGCCGCGCAGTACATTGGCAATCTCACAGGCGAGCCGGCCCAGGGGACGGTTGGTGGCATCCACCACGTACCACGTCTCCTTGATATCGGCACCCTTGACTGTATGTGTCTTCATGAACATGCTTGATTCACCCGCGCTTAGAGCGCACACCCCTCCCCGTCTCTCCGGGGGAAAGTCTGCAAGATATACCAGCCTGCGGGGCCCCCGTCAAGCCCCTTTCCGGCGGTGCCGGGCCCCCGGCCGCGCCTAGTGGCCCGTAGCAGCCACCGCCCCCTCGCCGGGCACCGGGTCCGCGACGTGGAGCAGGCTCTCGTGGGACCGCACGATGCTGGCGGTGAGCAGGGCCATCAGGCCCAGTTCGATCAGCAGCAGCGGAATGCTGACCACGGTCACCGGGGCCAGCATGAGCCAGTACTGGAGCACGACCCCCGAGATGACCACCAGGGCGAGCGCGGAAGTCACGGCGGGGATCGTCTTGTTCTTGCGCCGCAGGAGCACGGCGAACGGCACCATCCAGACCATGGCGAAGACGAGCCGGGCCACCAGCCAGTACGGGGTGTGGTAGCCGATACGCCGGGCCAGGTACGACGCCTCCTCGGGGATGTTGCCGTACCAGATCACGATGAGCTGGGAGAAGTAGAAGTAGGCCCAGAAGGTGGCGAACCCGAAGATCAGGCCGCCGATCGATTTCTGCACCAGCTTCGACGGGGCGTCGGCCCGCGAACGCCACGGGAAGATCACCAGCGCGAGCGTGCAGATGCCGGTGAGAAACGCACTCACCGCCACGAACGCACCGAACAGGGTCGAGAACCACGGCTGCTCGATGGACATGAACCACTCGATGCCGATCATGCTGAGATGAGCCATGAACAGAATGACGTAGATCACGGCCCACACCCGCGCCCGCCTGTCGCCCCGCATCGCTCCGGCCAGGAACGTGCGCGCCACCAGGAACACCAGCGCGATCATGATCAGGTGGCGCACGATGAACAGCTTGGTGGTCAGCCACGTCCCCGGAACATGGGTCCACGGGTAGATACCCAGCTGGGGGATGTTCACCAGGAACAACAACCCCGCCGCGGGGATCACGAACTGCAGCGACGCCGCCCGCGAGAGCAGGGGGCGGTGCCAGTGACCGTCCGAGAGTTCCGCGCCCGCCATCAACACGATGGCCCCCTCGGCGATACCGAGGAACAGCGCCATGACGATGGTCAGCGTCCCCCCGGCGCCCGGCTCGAGCAGTGTCTCGGCGAGGAAGACGATGCCGGCAACCACCACGGACGCGATCAACCAGCGGATTCCGTTGAGCTGGATCCCCATGGTCAGTCCTTCCTCACGTAGATCTCAAAACTGTCCACGAACTCGTCGCTGGAAATGATGGTCCGTACCCCCGGCATCCGCGAGCCCACCAGGAAGCCCAGGAACGACGAGAGCCCTCCAAACAGCACCATCAACTCGAACGCGATGACGGTGTAGGCGGGAATGCCCACGATGGGCTTGTTCCCCACCGGGAGAACCCAGTCGAGAGCCGTGAGCGACGTAAACAGGTAGCCGGTGGCCGCCCCGGCCAGACCGCCGATCAGCGCGTAGGTACGGACGATGCTCGGCTTCATGTCGAGAATGTCCTCCGCGTGATGCACGGGGTGCGGCGCACGTATCTCGATGTTCTTCGGCTTGACCCCACTCTTCACCAGTTCCTCCAGCTTGTGAAGGAACTCGTGTTCGCTCTCAAAGACGAATTTCTCCGTCAATGTACTTCCTCCTTCTTCTCGGTAATCGCCACCACGGGCAGGAACTTGGCAAACAGGAGGAACATCATGAAGAAGAACCCGAACGTGCCGATGGTGATGCTGATCTCGATCATCGACGGCTTGTAGGCGCCCCACGCGTAGGGGACGAACTCCTTCGAGAGCGACGTAATGATGATTACAAAGCGCTCGAGCCACATGCCGATGTTGACGAAGATCGACGTGACAAAAAGGTATGGCAGGCTGCGTCGCAGCTTCTTGATGAACAGCGGCAAGGGCACGATCATGTTGCAGAACACCATGCCCCAGTACTGATATTTGTAGTGCCCGGTGGCGCGGTCGGCGAAGATGCCGAACTCGTATACGTTACCGCTGTAGTAAGACAGGATGAACTCGATGATGTAGGCGTAACCCACGATCATCGAGGTGAAGAGCATGGTCTTGGCCAGCTTTTCGAAGTGGTCGATGGGCATCACCCGGTCCAGCTTCTGGATCTTGCGCATGGGGATGCACAGGGTCATCACCATGGCGCAGCCGGAGAAAATGGCACCGGCCACGAAATAGGGCGCAAAGATGGTGGTATGCCAGCCCGGCACCAGGCCCATGGCGAAGTCCCACGAAACCACCGAGTGCACCGACAGCACCAGCGGCGCGGCAAACCCGGCCAGCAGCGCGTAGAGCATGTTGTAGTTGCGCCACTGCGTCTTGGTGCCCAGCCAGCCCAGCGACAGCGCGCTGTAGACGTGGCGGCTGAAGCCCTTGGTGTAGCGCTTGACGATGGCGAAGTCAGGAATCAGCCCGACATAGAAGAACACCACACTGATGGTGAGGTAGGTCGAAACCGCGAATACGTCCCACTCCAGCGGCGACTTGAAGTTGGTCCACAGCAGGCGCTGGTTGGGATACGGAAGCAGCCAGAAGAAATACCAGGCGCGGCCCAGGTGGATCAGCGGGTACATGCCGGCGCACATGACCGCGATCACGGTCATGGCCTCCGCGGCACGGTTGAAGCTGGCGCGGAACTTGGAGCGGAACAGGAACAGCACCGCGGAAATGAGCGTTCCCGAGTGCGCGATACCCACCCAGAACACGAAGTTGACGATGTACACACCCCAGCCCACCGGGTTCTGCTGGCCGCCCACACCGATGCCCTTGTAGATCTGCCAGGCCCACGCCCCCAGCAGGCAAACCCCGAAAACAACGGCGAAGAACCCGACCAGCGCCCAGTACCCCAGGCCCGGCTTCTGCATGGCGGAAATGACGTCGCGCTCTATCTGAAGCCGCGCCTCGGAGGCGGGGTGCGTCGCGCCGGACCCGGCCGCGGTCTTATGCGTCATGACCGTTTCCCTTCTTGAGGTAGAACACACCGGGGCTCGTGCCCAGTTCCTCCAACAGACGCGTCGAGCGCGAATCGTGCGCCCACTTGTAGACCTCCGAATTCTCGTCCAGCAGGTTGCCGAACACGATGGCATTGCCCGGGCACGACTGCGCGCACGCGGTGGTCAGGTCGCCCTCGCGGATGTCGCGCTTTTCGTCCTTGGCCACGTCGCGGGCCTTGCGGATTCGCTGCACGCAGAACGTGCACTTCTCCATGACGCCCTTGCCGCGAACCGACACATCGGGGTTGACCATGAGGTCCATCGGGTGCGGGCGCTTGCTGAAGTCGAACCAGTTGAAGCGGCGCTGCTTGTACGAACAGTTGTTGGCGCAGTAACGCGTACCCACGCAGCGGTTGTACACCTGTGCGTTGAGTCCTTCGTCGTTGTGGTAGGTGGCGTACACCGGGCAAACCGGCTCGCACGGCGCATAATCACAGTGCTGACACATGGTCGGAACGAAATCTGCCTGCGATCCATCCGCCGCGTAGTAGGGCTCGATGCGAATCCACTGCATCTCCCGGCCCTTGAGGTGCTCGTCGCGTCCCGTCAGAGCCACGTTGTTCTCGATGGTGCAGGCCGCGATGCAGGCCGAACACCCCGTGCACTTGTCCATGTCGATGGCCATGGCCCAGCGGTATTTCGGGTAGCTGGGCTCCGGGTAGAAGGAGACGTCCTCGCGCGCGGGCTCGTGCCCGTGCCCCTCCGCGTGCTCCTTTTCGATGCGGCCCAGCGCCCCGAAGTGCGCGGGATGCTCACCCGGCACGGGGGCGCGCCCCTCCGCCGCGGTCGATCCCGACACGATGGTGGTGCGCACACGCCGCCCCGTGGGTCGCACGCTCAGTTCGCCCACCAGCACCCCGGCCTCTCCACTTGCGCGCGACCAGCCGGCCGGAACGGCCACCACCCCCCGCTGCACCATATACACGTCCTGCGCCAGCCCCGGCTGCGTGCGTACCGGCAGACGCGCGGACCAACCGCCGGCGCGCAGTTCCACTTCGTCCTCGTCGCGCACACCCAGCGCACCCGCGGTTGCCGGACCCACCGACACCCACGCGTCCCAGGTCACCGCGGATAGCGGGTCGGGAATCTCGCGCAGCAACTCCAGAGACTCGCCGCGGCCGTCGTACCAGCGAAGCGAAGGCGCCACCACCAGCACGGTGCCCGTCGCGGGCGCGGCGTCGAAGGTAAAACGGTGGTCGGCGTCGCGCAGTGCGGGACGCGTTCCGTCGCGCGCCCCACGATCGACGTAGCCCTTGTTGAGCATCTCGTCGACGGCCACGCCGTACTCGCGCGTCCAGCGATCGGTCACGTACTGTTGATAGGTGGTCGCGGGTACCAGCCCGGCTTCGATCATGATGCGCAGCAGGACGTCACCCTCCGACAACGTGTCGAAGAGCGGCTGCATGGCCGGCTGCACCGCATTGAGTACCCCGGCGGCGGGCTCCGCGTCGCCCCACGACTCCAGCGCGTGCGAGAGCGGCAGTACCACGTCGCAACGCTCCAGCGTGGGGTTCATGGCGTCACCCACGCCGACCAGCAGTGCCGCGCGCCCCAGCGCCTTTTCGAAGCGCTCGTCGGACAGACGCCCCACCGGGTCGACCTGGAACAGGATGAGCGTGCCCACCCGCCCCGCCTCCAGACGCTGGGACAGGCGGTCGATGTCAGCCATGCTGCCAACCCTGGAGTAGTCCGTGACGCGGGCGAAATCGACCGTGCGCCCGTGCATGCCGCAGGCGGACTGGATGAGCGCGGCCAGGTGCGCGGTATCGAGTCCACTGTCGCCCGCCACCGATACGCCGCCCGCCACCAGCAGCGGATTGGACGCACGTGCAAGCGCCTCCGCCATGTGGTCGAGCGATTCGCGCGAAATCCCGGAGAGTTCGCTGGCGCGTTCCGCGCTCATCGCCGGCACGCGATTCACGTGGGCCATGGTGCGCGAATCGAGCGAACGGTGACCCGCCAGGTAGTGCAGCAGGAACGCCAGCACGTGCGCCTCGGTACCGGGACGCGCCACCATGCGATGCGATGCCTTGAAACCGGTCATCGAGGCGTGTGGTTCCACGTGGTACCAGGCGAAGGCACCGCCCCGGTCGCGGCGCCGGGCCAGCGCCCGCGAGAACGCAACCGGATTGCCGTAGGTCTCCAGCACGTCCGCGCCCACCGTGACGATGATATCCGCCTCGTCGGGCCGCAATGCCGGGACCACCGGTTGATCGAACAGCGCGCGATTGGCCTCGCGGACGGCGGCGTAGGAAAACAACTCGAACTCGGGCAGGCGGCGCACGCCGCTGCGGGTGCTGAACTCTCCCACCAGCGCAGAGAACGAGCCCGACGTGCGCCCGGACAGAAACGCGTGCTCTCCATTGCCCTTGATCGCGCCCGCAATCCTCGGCAACGCCTGTTCCCAGGTGGCGGGCGCGAGCGCACCCGACGCATCCTTCATGAGCGGCTGGCGGATGCGGTTCACGGAATAGAGACGGTTGAGCGAGGCCTGCCCGCGGATGCACAGCGCCCCGTCGCTGACCGGATGCGCGGCGAGGCCCTCGACCTTCACCGGGCGGGCGTCGCGCACGCGCGCGCTGATGCCGCAGTTGGCCGGACACTCGGTGCACGACGTCGCCAGGTAGGTCGCCTCACCCGGAACGAGCCCATCCTCGGGCGGAACCAGGTACGGGATGATTTTCTCCGACTTGCGGCTGACATCGCAGCCGGCGAGCACGGAGGCGCCCGACGCGACTCCCACCCATCTCAAGAACTCTCGCCTGTCCATACCGTGCGGGCCTCCGTTCCTTCCTCTACATGTGGCAGATCAAGCAATCGGTGGGCGCGTCGTTCTCGGTGTGACACGACACACACCAGCCCATCTTGAGCGAACTCACCTGGCGTACCTGGGCCATCGCGGCCAGCTCCCCGTGACACTGTTCGCACGCCACGCCCTTGGCCACATGACGCTTGTGGGAGAAATACACGTGCTTTCTGATGCGAATACTGTGCACCCGGTTCCAGGGTATCGGCTCCTGGTTGTTCCAGTACTCGGTGAGCTTCTGTACGCCCGCGGTTTCGGTCTTGACCGCCACGTGGCAGTCCATGCACTTCTTCATGGGCGGCACGCCCGCAAAGGCCGACTTGTCCGCCGTCTCATGGCAGAACAGGCACTGGAGATTCAGCTTGCCGACGTGAACCTCATGGCTGAACGCGATGGGCTGCTCCGGCGGCTGCCGGTGCATCGCCCACCGGAAGCCGAGCAGGAGGATCAGGACGGCGAACAGCGCGAAGTATCCAAGGATCGCCGCGCTAATGACTCGTCTGGCCACTTTGCACCTCTGTCTGGGTCGGCGTTTCGGCATCCGGCTGTGCGCCGCCGGCCGGCGCCATCTGTCCGAGCAGGTACTCGGCCACGGCCCTCGCGGCGGCCGAGCTGAGCCCCGGGTTCGGCATGGGCGGATACGCGGGATCCATCTTCACCGGGTTGAGCATGAAGTTCTGCAGGTTGTCCGGGTTCCCCGCGTATTTTGGAAGCACCGCGTTCAGCGGCGGTCCCACGAGTTTCTCGTTCATGCGATGGCATTGCATGCACACCGAGTTGAAGGTCTCCTCACCCAGGTTGCGGCCGGCCCTGGCCGCCATGGCAGCCTCGATGAGCGCCTCCTGTTCCGCGCGTTCCCGGTCGGTCTTGATCGCGATCAGGCGCGCGTGCTCACGATTGGCGTTGGCCATGGATCGCACGTCGAACGTGCTGCTGAGAACGAAGACGAGGATGAACAGGCTGAAGGTCGTGGCCCCGAACCGCGCACGGCTGGAGCGCAGCGCGCCCACGAAGGCGTACGCGATGAGCATGGTCACCAGCGTCACCGAAATGCCCAGCGCGTAGACGACGCGATCGAACACCACGTCGGCAGAGGTGAAGACGTAGAGCAGGTTGAATACCGGCACCGCAAAACAGAAGGCGAGACCCAGCCCCGCGCCGAAGCGCCGCGCGAACTGGGCGTAGTCGGCGTCGGTGACACCCTCGCGGCCGCGCCAGCGCAGCACGAAGAACAGGATGGCGGCCCCGGTCAGGCCCAGCCCCAGGTGCACAAACAGGAGGAATTTCCAGATCACGTTCCAGTTGAGGACCAGGATGGCGGCGTTCTTGAGCCGGAACCACTTCTCGGGATCCTGCAGGCGGACAATCGCGCTCAGGAGCACGAAGTAGGAACCACTCAGCAGCGCAAGCCCCGCGGTGCCCAGCCCCATGTGCAGACGAAAATTGGCCGCGCGCTCACGAAACGAACCGCGGTACAGGCCCAGCAGCGACAACCCCAGGATCACCCCCGGAATGGGCAGCACGATGTAGAGCAGCGGGAAATTGACCGCCCCCACGAACCACTGCCCGTACAGGAACGGCAGAACCAGCAGCGGCATCACACCGAGCACCAGCATGGGCACCCGATTGCCGAGCGACATCCCGATCAGGTCGCCGGCCAGCCGCGCGAAACGCGGGTTGGGCATTTCGCTGTCGGAGAAGGTGAGCCACATGGCCACCGCGGTGGAGCCGATCACGAGCGCGATGTACGGCAGGTGGATGGTGTACGTGACCACCGCCAGAAACTCCAGGAGTCTCAGGTGAACGGCCGTTGGCTCGATGACGTGCTGACTGAAAAAGTCCATGAATCGCCTTCCCGCTCCTCTATCCGACGAGTCCGCTGAGCGACAGCACTGAAATCACGACCAGCGCATACAGGTTGATGTGATGGAACGCGAGGACTTCGCCGTCCGAACGCACCATTGTCATCGCGTGCCAACCGAGCCACAGCGAGGCCACCGCGAGCCCCACCTGCGCCCACAACGCCGAAGATACGCCAAACATCGGCATGGAAACGCAGGCCACGGCGGTTGCGAGCATCCACACAAAGATGATCCGCGACAACTGCCGGCGCGAGAACAACGCGGTCAGCGTCGGCAGTCCGGCACGCGCGTAGTCGTCACCGATGCGCAGCAGCAGCAACCAGAAGTGCGGCACCTGCCACACGAAGAAGAAGAACGCGACCGCCGCGATACGCGGGTCGGTCAGCAGTCCCCCGCCCATCACCCAGCCGATGACCGGAGGCAGCGCGCCCACCACGCCGCCCGGAATGGCGGCGAACGCGGAGACCCGCTTCAAGGGCGTGTAGATGCCGTTGTACCAGATCACGGTGCAGGCGCCGATTGCAACTGCAGCCAGGTTTCCGGAAAGAAACGCGAATCCGGCGGCGAGCAACGCCAGCGCCCACAGCAGGCCCGCGGTGCGCGACATGCGCCCCGACGGGATGGGGCGCTTCTCGGTGCGCCGCATGCGCGCGTCTATCGCGACCTCCTGCACCTGATTCAACGCGCCCGCTCCCCCGGCCAGAAAGAACACCCCGGCGATGAGCGGCGCCAGTTCGGCGGTCACGGCGCGCGCGGCCAGGAAATAGCCCGTCAGCGCGGACGCCGTCGCGAGCACCGCAATGCGAACCTTCATGAGTTCGAGCACCATGCCGGCCATTCGCGTCATGCTATTTGAGACTCTTGATGTAAGCGGTGAGCGCCTTGATCTCGGCGTCGTTGACGATGCCCTTCTGCGAGGGCATCAGGGGCTGGAACCCCTGCACGATATCGGCGGCCGGCTCCAGAATGGAGTTCTTGATGTACTCGTCGTCCACCTCTATCTGGCGCGTCTCGCCGGCGGTCACCACGGTGGCGCTGTGGCCGTAGATCCCCTTGAAGGAGGGACCGATGAGGCGGCTGCCGTCGGCGCTGTGGCATGCGGTGCACCCCCGGGATTGCGAGAGCGACTTGCCCAGCGCGATGACCGCGGGATCCGAGGCGTCGGCCTCCGCCGCGGCCTGGATCGCGACCACCTTCTCGCCCTCCGCGGCGAGCCAGGCGTCGTAGTCCTCCTGGGTCATCACGTGTACCTTGGTGAGCATGGCCGAGTGCTGGTTGCCGCAGTATTCGGCACAGAACACGTCGTAATCGCCCAGTTCCGTGGCCTCGAACCACAGGAACAGGTCGGGAATTCCCGGCACCGCGTCCTGCTTCACCTTGAACGCGGGAATGAAGTAGCTGTGCAGCACGTCGGTGGAGGTGAGATTGAGCTTCACCGGCCGGTTCACCGGCACGTAGAGCGCCGGACTCTGCACGCCGTTCGAGTACTCGTGGTTCCACGACCACATGCGCCCGGTCACGTTCACCTGGATGGCGTCCGCGGGCGGCGTCTTGAGCACCTTGTAGCCCTCCCACCCGTACCAGAAGAAGCCGAAGGCAAGAATGGTGGGAATGACCGTCCATATGATCTCGAGGGTGGTATGCCCGTGCACGTCTTCGCCCACCGGCCGGCTGCGGCGGTTGTAGCGCAACGCAAAATAGATCATCACCAGCGTTATGCCGATGAGCATGGCCAGCGAAACGGCCGAAATGAACAGGATCGGGCCGTTTACTGCGTCGGATGTGGTCGATAGACGACTGAGCATTTGGCTACCTGAAAAGCGTGTCGGTAAAGGTCAGGCCGATATTGATGGTCATGATGATGATCACGATCAGCAGCAGGCGTTGGAACGTCTTGCTCTCGTATTTCAGATGCATGAACACGTACAGAACGATGGCGGCCTTGATCATGGCAATGACCAGTGCCACCAGCACGCTCGCGCTGCCAAAGTGCATCCCCGCCGCCGTGACCGTGATGGCGGTCAGAACCAGCAAGGAGAACCAGGTCAGGAAGTACGTGCCGTACCCGACCGGCTCGTGCGCTTCCTCATCGTGCCCATGATGTGCGTCTTGGCTCATGCGTCCTCCGAAAACGTCACCGCTAGGTGATCAGATAGAAGAGCGGGAACAGGAAAATCCACACGATGTCGACGATATGCCAGTAGAGACCCGAATTCTCCAGCAGGTTGAAATCGGCCACCTTGAAGCGATTCTTGACCGGCCAGTAACTGGTGCCGATGTCGATGCGACGAATGGAGGTGTCGATCTCCTCGCCGGTCCACAACGTCCGGCCCTCCTTGTCCACGATGGCGATGCGGCCACCCTCCGCCTGGCCCAACCCGTGACCGGCCACGAACGAAACCTTCGCGTTGGGCTGCTTCGACACACGGAAGAACATGACCGTGAGCAGAACTACACCCACCAGAACGTGAATCCCGTGCACACCCGCCATCGTGAAATAGAGGCCGAAGAAGAGAATCTCGCCCTTGGAGTGCGCGAGCAGGTATTCGGAGCCCGGATAGATGCCGTGGTGGAACTTCGCCCCCCACTCGAAATACTTGATGACGAGGAACGCGATACCGCACAACACCGTGACCGCAAGCATGCTCAGGGCCAGCTTGCGATTGCCATGGTGGGTGGCCGCGATCGACAGGGCCATGGTGAGACTGCTGGTCAGCAGGATCAGCGTGTTGATGGTGCCGAGCAGCGTATTCAACTCTTCCGCCGCCAGGTGGAAGTCCGTCGCGTACTCGGACCGGTAGACCGAATACAGAATGAACATCCCGCCAAAAAGGATCACTTCCGTAATCAGGAAGAGCCAGATGGCGAACTTCGAACCCGTGTAATCCTTGTGGGTCGGAAGCGCAATCGAGTGCGGGTGGGAGCTCATTTGGCCTCCACAGGCGCGGGATCATAGGGACCGCGGGTGATGGTCGGAATCTCGTTGAAGTTCTCCAGCGGCGGCGGCGACGGAATCGTCCACTCCAGCGTGCGCCCGCCGCCCCACGGGTTCGGCTCCGTGCACACCGGCCCGTTCCGGAGCGAGCGGATCAGGTTGGTGAACATGATCAGGATGCCCGCGATCATGATCCACGAGCCGATGGTGGACACGAGGTGCCACTTGTGGAACTCGGGCAGGTAGTCGTAGTAGCGGCGCGGCATTCCCTCCCAGCCCAGCATGAACATGGGCAGATAGAGAACGTTGAAACCCACGAAGACCAGCACCCAGGAGATCTTCGACGGCAACTGTTGGTACATGCGGCCGAACATCTTGGGGTACCAGTGGTGCAGCGCGCCAAACAGCGAGAAGCCGAGGCCGCCGAAGATCACGTAGTGGAAGTGCCCCACCACGAAGTAGGTGTCGTGCACGTGGACGTCGATGGAAAGCACGCCCAGCATCATTCCCGTGAACCCGCCGATCATGAACAGGAAGATGAAGGACAGCGAGTACAGCATGGGCGTCTCCAGCTGAATCGAGCCCCGGTAGAGCGTGGCCACCCAGTTGAAGACCTTTACCGCGCTGGGTATGGCGACGATCATCGTCAGCAGCGAGAAGACGAAGTTCGCCACCATGCTGTTGCCGCTCACGAACATGTGGTGGGCCCAGACGATCGATCCGAACAACGCAATGGCGACACTGGACAGCGCGATGAACGAGTAACCAAAGATCGTGCGCCGCGCATGAACCGAGATCATCTCTGAAATCGCGCCCAGCGCTGGCAGAATCATGATGTAGACCGCGGGGTGCGAGTAGATCCAGAACAGGTGCTGGTAGAGAATCGGATCTCCGCCCTTGATCGGATCGAACACGCCGATCCCGAACGACCGCTCCACCATGATCAGCACCAGCGTTATGCCAATGATGGGCGTCGCGATCACCTGCAACCAGCCCGTGGAGTACACCGCCCACACGAACAACGGCATGCGGAAGAAGGTCATCCCCGGCGCGCGCATGCGGTGGATGGTGGTGACGAAGTTGAGCCCGGTGAGAATGGACGAGAAGCCGAGCACGAAAACGGCGAACGCGGCCAGCGTCACGTTGGTCCCGGTGCGAATGCTGTACGGCGCGTAGAAGGTCCAGCCGGTGTCCGGTGGCCCGCCACCGGTGAAGAGCGCGGTCACCGCCAGCAGGGCGCCGCCCACAAAGAGCCACCAGGACAGCAGATTGAGGCGCGGGAACTGCACATCCTTGGCCCCGATCATGATGGGGAGCATGAAGTTGCCGAGCGAGGCGGACAGTCCGGGGATCACGAACAGAAACACCATGATCACCCCGTGCAGGGTGAAGATGGAGTTGTAGGTCTGCGCGTCGACGATGGTGCGGCCCGGGGCCATCAATTCCAGGCGCATCAGAAAGCCCAGCGTCATCCCGATGCCGAAGAACGCCGTCATCAGGATCAGATACATCAGGCCGATCCGCTTGTGATCGGTGGAGAATATCCAGGAAGCGAGTCCCGAGAAGCGGCCCTGGAACTTGTAGAAGTCCACGGTCGTGGCGTCGGCAACCCGCGCGTGATTTGCCATCTAATGCACCTTCTCCTTGCGGCGCCGACCCGACGCCGTGACGAACACAACGATCGCGGCAACACCCACCAGTGTGCTCAGCCCCACCACGCGGGTTGCGTTGAGCACGAACTTCTGCCCGCTCGGGTCGTAGCTGAAGCAGAACTTGTAGAACTTCACGATGGTGGCGCCCACGCGGCCTTCACGGGCCTCGATGAGCGCGAGTTTGATGTCGAGGGGCAGATACTCGGCGCCCACCAGGTAGCGGGTGATCTTCCCGTCCGGGGCCAGCACGATGAGCGACGTGGGGTGCGCAAAGTTGGGATCGTCCGCGTTGCGCCGAAACCCGAAGCCAACCGCATTGGTGAAACGCGCAATCGTGGCGGAGTCGGCGGTGAGAAACGTCCATGCATCGCGCGGAAACGCCCCCGGCAACTGGCGGTAGTACTCGTCCTTGAGGCGCGATGATCCGGCCGGACTGTCGAACTGGTCGAAGCTGATGGTCACCACGCGGTAGTCGCGATTGGGCACCATGTCCACCGATCCGAGCTTGCCCAGCGTTCCCGCGACTTCGTTGAGCAGCGGCCGGCAGATCGAGGGGCAGGTGTAGTAGACGAGCGACACAATGGTGGGCCGGTCGATGAGATCGCCCAGCACAACCGTGTCGCCGGTCTCGGAGACGAAACGCAGATCGAGCGGAACCCGCTCACCCAGGTGCTCGTTCAGGCCCACTTCCGCCGCGGGAATGGGCTCGCGCGACGCCACGGCGGCGTCCGCAAACGGCACGACGGCGATCAGGAGCGATATAAGGAGACGTATCGGGGACTGTTCCAATGCCACCCTCACGAGGCAGCCACCCGTAACACATTGATTTATATTAAATTAAAAGAAAATGGGCAGGCTTTGTGCGAGAATTCACAAAGCACCGATGGAGACTAGCGCCTCAGCAGAGGGGTGTCAAGACCAACCTTCCAAATCACATGAGAATGGCGGATTCCCCATCATCACCTGAGCGGCGCGTCCAGGCGCCGGCCGAGCTCGGCGGGGTCGGTTATCGGCAGCTCGCAGGCAAAATTACGGCACAGGTAGGCAGTCGCCGCCCCGCCCTGCGCGACCTGCTCGCGCACGTAGGGTGCCAGCGCGATCACGCGATCCGCGCCGGTGGCGGGCCGGAACACCGTGACCAGGTGGGGAAGAAACCGCCGGTCGGCCTCGCGCCGCATGGCCTCGGTCCCGGGGGCGCCCACCTCCCCGGCGATCACCAGTTCCATGGTCGGTCCCACCAGGAAGTCGGCGGCGACCAACGCGTAGGTGTGCGCCATCGGGGCCGCCGAGATCTGCGCATGAAACGCCCGCCCCACGTCGCGGGCGTGCGCGTCCCAGGTCATGTCGCCGGTGAGCCGCGCCAGACGCGCCATGACCGCCATTGCCACCGAATTGCCGGACGGCATCGCGCCATCGTATGCCTCGCGGGGCCGAACCAGCAGGGCCTCCGCGCTACCCGCGGTCATGAAGTAGCCGCCCGCCCCGTCGGCGAACGATCCGTGCATGCGCGCCGCGAGGAGATTGGCCAGTTCGAGATAGTGCACTTCGTAGGTGGCCTCGTAGAGCTCGAGGAGTCCCCACGTGAAAAAGGCGTAGTCATCCAGCATCCCCGGGATGGCGGCTTCACCGTCGCGCCAGCGGTGCAGCAGACGATCGCCGTCGAGGAGTCCCGAGCGGCGCACGAAGTTGGCCGACGACGCGGCGCGCGCCACCAGATCCGGGCGATCCAGTGCGCGGCCGCAGCCGGCCAGCGCGGCAATCATCAGGCCGTTCCAGTCCGTGAGCACCTTGTCGTCGAGGTGCGGGCGCACGCGCGAGGAACGCGCCTCGAGCAGCTTGCGGCGGGCCGACTCCGTCGCGGCGCGCAATTCCTCCGCCGGCACGCCGAGTTCGGCCGCGGTCTCGTCGATGGCGCGCGGCAGGTGCAGGATGTTGGCTCCCGTGTGCCGTCCGCTGGCCTCTTCGGCGAAGTTCCCTTCCTGGCTCGCACCGTATACCGCCGCGATGCGCGCGGCGTCCCCGCCCAGCACGTCGCGTAATTCCTCCAGCGTCCACACGTAGAACTTCCCCTCCTCGCCCTCGCTGTCCGCATCCTCCGCCGAACAGAACCCGCCGCCGGGCGACGACAGGTCGCGCATCACGTAGGTGGCGATTTCCTCCGCAACCGCGCGGTAGTGCGGGTTCCCCGTCGCCTGCCAGGCCTGCGTGTACGCCATCATGAGCAGTGCCTGGTCGTAGAGCATTTTTTCGAAGTGTGGCACGAGCCACGCGGCGTCCGTCGAGTAGCGGTGGAATCCAAATCCCACCTGGTCGTAGATGCCGCCGTTGCGCATCGCGTCCAGCGTTCGTGTCACCATCTCCAGCGGCCACGCCTCGCCGGAACGCTTCCAGTAGCGCAGCAGGAACAGCAGGTTGTGCGGTGTGGGAAACTTGGGACGCGTGCCAAAACCGGCGTGGGTGGAGTCGAAGCGCGCGCCCAATTCCTGGTAGGCGCGCTGCAGCACCTCGGCGCCGATTTCCTCCCCCGCGGCGGCGGTCATCGACTGGCGCAACAGCCCGGACACGCGGCCGGCATCGCTGCGCACCGCGTCGTTCTGGTCCCGCCAGGCCGCCTCCACCCGCGGCACGAAGGTCATCAGCGCCTCGCGCGGAATGTACGTTGCCGCAAAGAAGGGTTCGCGCTGCGGCGTGAGCAGCAGCGTGAGTGGCCAACCACCGCTGCCCGTCATCATCTGACACACGGTCATGTACACGTGATCGATGTCGGGCCGCTCCTCGCGGTCCACCTTGATGCACACGAAGGCACGGTTGAGCAACGCCGCCACTTCCGGGTCCTCGAACGACTCGTGTTCCATCACGTGGCACCAGTGACAGGTGGAATAGCCGATGGAGAGAAACACAGGCTTGTTCTCACGCTTCGCCACCTCGAACGCCTCGTCACCCCATGGATACCAGTCCACCGGATTGCTGGCGTGTTGCAGGAGGTAGGGGCTCTTCTCCAACGCCAGGCGGTTGCGGGTCGAGTCGGACGGGCTGTGCATGGGAACCTCCGGGGCCCTCTCGCCGCCACCATTGCCGCAGGCCGCGAGGGTTGCGGCCCCGAACACAAGGCAGATGAGAGACAGGCGGCTGGACATGGACACAACGGGGTCTGGCGACCCGCGCTCACGTCTCACTATAGGTGTCGCCGGGGAAAGAATCCAGTTTAGAAGATGCGCGCGCTGCGAAACACCATGGCGCCGTGTCGCACCTGCACGCCGGAGAACGTCGCGCTGGCGCCCTTGACACCGTCAGCGGAGTAGAGGTCCGCTTCGATCCGGTACTCGCCCGGCGGCAGATCGAGCCGCGCCATCCAGATGGCCTGGGGCAGGGTCGACCAGCTGCGGGTGTCGGCGGTCTCGGTGACGACGTTGAACAGGTTGACCACCGCGCCCAGTCCGTCGTCCTTCTTGTCGGCGGCGTTGAACGCCGCGTACTTGATGAGCGCGCGCACGATGGCACGAACGAAGAGCGTCCCCTGCTTTTCCTCGTACGCGCGCCGCGCGTGTTCGTCGAGATTCTCCACCATCATGGCCACCGTCTCCGCACTCTCTCCGGTACGGCCGTCGGCGCTGCGGGCGCGCACCACCACCCGCGTGTACCGGGGCGGCACCGGCAGCAGCGTGGGCAGCGCGACTTTCAGCCAGTACTTGACCCTGCGGCGGTCGTAGGGCTGTCCGTACCGGTTCCGCAACTCCCACGCGAATTCATCGTCGTCGTTCCACGTGTCGTTCTCGAGGATGGGCAGCACGATGCTCTCTTCGCCCTTTGCCACGATCTCTCCGCAATCCAGCAGCACGTTGACACGCGCCAGCCCGTCGTCGGGACACTCCGCCCGTTGCGCGTATTCCGCGACCGCCTCGCGGTCGCCGACGGCGCGCGCCAGGGCGGCAGCGTCGCAGAAGACCGTGGGCGGAGTCGGCGTCATGGCCGCGAACTGCGGATCGTCGTACAGGCGGGTGGCGAGACGGTACGACACCTCGGCGTCAGTGCGTTCGCCGCCGCGCGTGTAGACCAAGCCGGTCAGGTACTGCAGGAAGGGTTCGTTGACGAAGTAGGTCTCCCCGCCGTCCTGGAACATCTGCAGGCGGCGGTTGATGCGCCGGCACTCCACCATCGCGTCTTCGACATCGCCCAGCGCCAGGTAGTTGAGGATCTTGTAGTAGTTGACGAAGAGTGCCTCGAAGGGATCGCCGCGGTACTGCTCGACGGTCTCCGAAATGGCCATGGAGGCGAGACCCCGGGTGATGCTGCGCGTATAGAGCGCGTCCAGCACCGCCTCCGAGCGCTCGAAGGACAGGTTGCTGGCCGCGTAGTCACCCTGGCAGTGCTGCACCATGCCCTGCTCATAGAGCAGCAGCAGCAGCGAGTTGGACGGGTCGATCTCCGATATCTGATCCAGCGCCGCCTCGTACTGACCGGTGGCCACTGCCCCGCGGATGGCGGTCGAGCGCCGCACGTAGTTGGAACACGCCAGCGCGGCACAGGCCAGCACCGCCAGTACGGCTGCACACGCGCCCGCTGCGCGCAACGCGGGCCGGCGGGTCGGGGCCTCTCGATACATGGCCGGCTAGAGCTTGTGACCCGAGTTGGAGATATACTTCTTTATCTTCTTCTGGCCCTGCCACACCTTCGAGTTCGATTCCAGGTCGATCAGGTTGAGATCCACCTGGTAGAACACGACCATGTCGCCGCCTTCCTGGTCTTCGATGCTGTTGATCACGCCCCCGAGCATGTAATCCGCGCCGTGTTCCCGGCCCCACTTGGCCATGGTCTCCTCGCTGGAGTACTGCTGCTGGTCGGCGCGTTCGTCGCGGATCTGTTCGCGCTCCTCGGCACTCGCCACCATCTCCGCCTCGCCGGAGTTGATGAAGGCGCGCTCGATGTCGCCGATGAAGGTGCCCACGGCGATGTGCTCGGTGGACTTGTTGCGAATGGTGCCGACGATGATGATGGGGCGCTTGCCCTCCTTCATCATGTGCTGCGACTTCCAGGGGCGTGACATGCAGTCTGCGATCATCTCCTCGGAGACCAGGCGCGAATCCGTGTCGTTCCAGCGGCCCGACAGGTCGACCTGCTCACCGGGATCGATGCGCGTAACCTGCTTGCCACCCGAACACCCCATCATTACCGCCGTCAGAAGAATCGTCACTGCAAGAGTTCCTTTGACCATGATCCGTTGCTCCTCCTTGAAGACCGGCATGCGCGAGCGCCGGCACGGGAACGATCGGCCCACGCTCACCCGGCGTGACGCGAGCCCGCCGCTAGCGTCCCGCACCGGGCCCGGACTTGTCAATCATTCAAAGCGTGGTGGATTGGCCGCGCCGGTATGCGCCTTTCGGACACCGGCGGTGCGGACGAGCGGAACCGGGCCGATCAGCGCCAGGGTACGGAGAGGTTGAGTTGCTGGAGTTTCGACTCCAGTTCGTCGCGCTCCCGGTTGCGCTTGAGCGCACCCGTCTTGCCGGTCTCCAGCCAGTTGAGCCTGCGCGCGACGGCAACCGCGTGATCGGCTTCTCCCGACGCGATGGCGCGCACCATTTCCAGTTCGATGGACGAGAGGAAGAGCGAGTTCATGCGATAGTCGAGGAACGCCTCCCACACCAGTGGTACCCAGTGGGCCACGATCTTCTCGCCCATGGTATGCGCGTACATGCGAATCTCCTCCTGGGAGTGATCCTCCATGCGCAGTGAGAGGAAGTGCAGCAGGTTGTGGAGGTCGATCTTCCAGTAGGCCTCGGTGTAGGTGGACAGGGGCAGATCCTTGCGCGCCTGTTCGCGTGCCACCCCCATGGCGATGCGTTCTTCGTAGATGCGCCGCGCCGAACGGTGCAACTCCGCCTCCTGGTGGGTCAGCGCCTCGCCCGCCCTGGCCTCCACGAACCCCGCGCTCCCCTGCCGGTTGCCCTTGGACTGCAGCCGCCATTCATCGGGCGCGGTGGCCTGGGCGGCGTCGATGGCGAGCGAGTAGCGCGTGGAATACTCGTTGACGTTGGCGGTGCGATGCCGGATCCACTGGCGCCAGCAGTCCATGGGCACACGCACGTGAAACTTGATCTCACACATCTCGAACGGCGTGGTGTGGCGGTGCCGCATCAGATAGCGGATCAAGCCGCGATCCTCGTGGACCAGCTTGGTTCCCTTGCCGTAGGAGACGCGCGCGCTCTGCACGATGGACTCGTCCGAACCCATGTAGTCGACAACGCGGACAAAGCCGTCGTCGAGCACCTTGAACGGCCGGCCCAGCACGTCATCCAGCGCAGCGACACGTGGGCGTTCGAGCTTCTCCGGTTGGCGGGATTCGGTTTCGTGGCTCATTCCAGTGGATTCCATGGCGGGTATCTTCCTTTGCTCCTGTCGAAGGATTAAAGCGTAACCGGCGCGGTAAAACAAGGTGGAAGTCCGGGCACACCCTCGGGTAACGTCCCCGCCATGAACCGCGATCAGATGATCGACCGCCTGCGCAGCCCGCACCATCCATGGGACGTGCTGGTGATCGGCGGCGGCGCCACCGGCCTGGGCTGCGCGGTGGATGCCGCGGCGCGCGGCCTGCGCACGGCCCTGGTGGAGCGCGGCGACTTTGCGCACGGCACCTCCAGCCGGAGCACCAAGCTGGCGCACGGCGGCGTCCGCTACCTGCGCGCGGGTCAGTTCGCCCTCGTCGCGCAATCGTTGCGCGAGCGCGAACGTCTCACCAGCAACGCGCCCGCACTGGTTCACGACACCCCGTTCATCGTGCCCGCCTACCGGGACTGGGAGCGCGCGTGGTACGGCGCCGGCCTGGTGATGTACGGCGTCCTCGCCCCCGCCGGCGGCGCCACGCGGCTTCTGTCGCGCAACGACGTCTCCACGCGGTTGCCCGCACTGCGCCGCGCGGGTCTGCGCGGCGGTGTTCTCTACCACGACGGACAGTTCGATGACGCCCGCCTCGCTCTCAGCCTGGCGCACACCGCGGTACGGCTGGGCGCCACCGCGGCCAACTACGTGCGCGTGGTGGAACTGACGAGAAGCGGCGGACGCGTGAGCGGTGCAGCCGCCGTCGACGTCGAAACCGGGGCGATGATGGACATCCCCGCGCGTGTGGTCATCAACGCCACCGGCACCGGTGTGGATGTGGTGCGGCGCATGGAAGACCAGGGCGCGGGTGAGATGATGCGCGCCAGTCGCGGCGCACACATCGTGCTGGAACGAAGCTTCTGCCCGGGCAACGAGGCGGTCATGATTCCGCGCACCGACGACGGTCGCGTGCTGTTCGCCATTCCATGGCGGGGGCGATTGCTCGTGGGCACCACCGACACCGCCGCAACCGACATCGGCGACACGCCCCTCCCCACACGCGACGACGTCGACTTCCTGCTGGAGCACGCAGCGCGCTACCTGGAAACGGCACCGGCGGTGGGTGACGTGCGCAGCACCTTCGCGGGGTTGCGCCCGCTGCTCTCCGGAGCCGGCAGCACCGCGTCGCTGAGACGCGATCACCGCGTGACGGTGTCGCCGGGTGGTATGGTGACGATTGCCGGTGGCAAGTGGACCACATTCCGGCTGATGGCGGAACACGCCGTGGACCGCGCCTGCGCGTCAGCAGGTCTGACGGCGCCGCGCTGCCGCACCGCACGGCTCGCCCTGGATGGCTCTGCCTGGGGAATCGCCAACGATCCGCTGGAACGGCGCGCGATGGGAGAGGATGTGAGTCTGGAAGCCATCGACGCATTCACACGCGACGCGGCGTGGGCGGACATGGCACGCACCGTGGAGGATGTGCTGGCGCGACGTTCGCGCGCACTGTTCCTGGACGCGCGCGGTGCGAACGCGCTCTGCTCCCGGGTGGCCGCGACACTCGCGCGCGAACTGCGCCGCGACGAGGCGTGGGCCGAAACGCAGACGAAGGATTTCGAGGCAACCGCGGCGCGGTTTCTGCCGCCCGCCGGTTAGCGCGGCAGCTCGCCGCCGGACAGCGGCCGGGTGAGAATCACGTATTCGGCCACCGGCTTCCCGCCGATGAGATGTTCCTGGATGATGCGCTCGAGCACTTCGGGTGTGCACCCGCCGTACCAGGTTCCCTCCGGATAGACCACCGCGATGGGTCCACCCTTGCACACCCGCAGGCAGTTGGCCTTGGTGCGGGCGACTCCCGCCTCCGACAGCCCGAGTTCCTTGAGACGGCGCTTGAGGTAGTCCCACGAGGCGAGCGAATCTGCCTTCACGCTGCACTTGGGCCTGGTCTGGTCCGCGCACAGGAAGATGTGCCGTCGCGCAACGGGAATACCCACCGCTTGCGCGCACGCGCGCAGGTCGTCGGCATCGATGCGGGATTCGCCGGCCATGATTGCGCGCTCAGCCCTTGCGATGGATCAGGTACGGGTTGCGCTGCGCGGTCGGGAGCATCACCAGCTTGGCAATGTTCACGTGCGCCGGCGCGTTGGCCACGTAGACCACCGCGTCGGCGATATCTTCCGCGCTGAGCGGCTGAAAACCGTCGTACACCTTGCTGGCGCGCCCGTCATCACCGTGGAAGCGAACCAGCGAAAACTCGGTCTCCGCCGCGCCGGGGTCAACACTGGAAACACGCACGTTGGTCCCGAACAGGTCCACGGCCATGGCCTCGGTGAGACCGCGCACCGCGAACTTGGTTGCGTTATAGACGTTGCCTTTTGGATAGGCCATATAACCCGCCACACTTCCGATGTTGATCACGTGTCCCGCGTCTCTCTCCACCATCATGGGCAGGATCTCGCGGGTGACGTTGAGCAGTCCCTTGAGGTTGGTGTCGATCATCGCGTCCCAGTCTTCGTAGTCTCCCTCCTGGATGGGATCGAAGCCGGACGCGAGACCCGCGTTGTTCACCAGCACGTCGGGAATCCATCCGCGCTCGCGCAGTTCCGCGGCGGCGGCGGACACCACATCGCGAGCGCGCACATCGACGACGCGGATCGACACCGGTTTCCCGTGACGGTCTTCCAGTTCCGCGCGCACGCGCTCGAGGCGGTCGAGCCGGCGTGCCCACAGTTCCAGGTGAGAACCATGCGCGGCGAAGTGGCGCGCGCACGCCTCGCCAAACCCGGCGCTGGCGCCGGTGATGACGACGTTCTTCCCTTCGAGCCGGTTGATGCTGTTCATGGGAGGCATTCTAGCAGGCGCGGCCGCCGGCCTCCAGCCGCTATTGCGCGCGCTCCAGGCGCGCGCCGCCCGCGGTCAGATCCAGCAGGAGCTGCCGGATGGCGTCCAGGCGGTCTTCCGGCAACTGGACGTCCAGTTCCACCTCGTCGCCGAAGCGCTCGCCGGTGATGGCGGCGTCCTCGCGCGCCAGAGCGCGCCGCACGGAGTCGGTGTGAGGATATGCAAATCGCACCCGCACCGCGATGCGTTCCACGCGCATCACGGTGGCCGCCTCGCGCAGCGCGTGCTGCACCGCACCGCTGTAGGCGCGCACCAGCCCTCCCTTGCCGAGCTTGACGCCGCCGAAGTAGCGCGTCACCACCACCGCCACGTCACCCACGCCAGAATTGAGCAGCACATTCAGCATGGGGCGCCCCGCGGTGCCGCCGGGTTCGCCGTCGTCGCCGGATCCGATGTCGGAACTGCTGCCGGGCGGGCCGGCGACGAACGCAAAGCAGTGGTGGGTCGCGTCCGGAAACTCGGCGCGAACCGCGTCCACCAGGGCGCGGGCCGCGTCCGCACTGGCGGCGGGGGCGAGGGTGGCGATGAAGCGGCTGTTGTGGATGCGGTCTTCGACGCGGTTCTGCGTGGCGGGGACGGGATAGCGGGTCGCGCGGGGCATGGGGCTCAGTCGTCGATCTCCACGCCGTGCCCGGCCTCCGTCCACCCGCGGTAGCCGCCGTCCATGGAGATCACGTTGCTGTAGCCCATGCGCTGGAGATTCTCCGCGGTGAGCACGGAGCGGAATCCGCCGCCGCAGTAGAGAACGATCTCCGCGTTCACGTCCGGAATCTCGAGTTCGATGTCGCGCTCGATGATTCCCTTGCCCAGGTGGATCGCGCCCGGCAGGTGCCCCACGTCCCACTCGCGGTCCTCGCGCACATCCACCAGGTAGAAGGCCTCGCCGCGCTCCAGGCGCCGGTGCACCTCGTCCACACTGGTTTCCTTTACGCGCGGCCGCGTCTGTTCGACGATGTCGAGAAAGCGCGGGGAGTGATCCATCAGAAACTTCTTCCCTCCTCGACCGGAGCGGCGATGCGGGCCATCCAGGTGCTCGCGGTATCGCGAATCTCGTTCATCACCTCGGCCCGTTGCCGGCCGGACCGCTTGAGCACACTGAACGAGTGGTCGCCCCCCTCGACCACGTGCAGGGTGGCCCGCGAACCGAGGGCGGAGCACACGGTGCGCATCAGTTCGAGATCGGCGAGTGAGTCGCGCGTCCCCTGGATGAACAGCATGGGAACCGAAACGCGATCCAGGTGGGCGGCGCGCGCCACCCCGGTGCTGCCCGGTGCGTGGAGGGGAAACCCCAGGAAGACCAGTCCCTGCAGCCCTTCCAGCGAATCCGACGCGGCGGCCTGGGAGGTCATGCGTCCACCCATCGACTTTCCCCCCGCAAACAGCGGAACACCCGGCAGTAGTGTGGCGGCCGCGGCCACCGCGCTGCGCACGGTTTCCTCCAGCACCGCGGGGGGATCCGGCCGGCGCCCGCCGGACTGCGCGTAGGGAAACTGGTAACGAACCGTGGCGATTCCCGCGCCGCTGAGAAGTGCGGCGACCTCCGCCAGAAACGGGTGGCGCATGCCGGCGCCGGCGCCGTGCGCCATCACGTATGCCGCACTCGGATCCTTCGGTGCGTCCAGGATGGCGTCCACCACACCTCGTCCTGCAACCTCGATCGTCAACTTGCGCGGTTTCATCACGCCCCCACCAGGTAGGTAAAAACACCGCTCGCCACGTGGCGCTCGTCCTGCGTGACGTCCACCGCGCACACCGCGAGGCGCCGGCCGATCTTGAGCGGTTTCGCCACCGCCGCCAGTTCGCCGCCGTCGGCACGAACCGGGCGCAGGAAGTTCATCTTGAACTCCACGCCGGACACGGTTCCGCGATCCATCGCCTCGGGAATGAGCAGGTACACCGCGGCGGTATCCGCGATTGCGCTCACGATACCCCCCTGCACGATGCCGTACTCCTGCGCCTGGGCGGCGGAAACCGCGGCGCGCACCTCCACGCGCTCCGCGCAGCGGTGCACCAGTCGCGAATTGAGAAAGGAATTGATCGGCGTGCGAACGAAGAGGTCCGCTGCGCGCGTGTCGACGGTCATCCCATCACCTCACGTAGCTGGCCGCGTTGACGTCGATGGCGGTGCCGGTGCAGTGATCGGCCATCCCGCTGGCCAGGAAAACCACCAGCGGCGCGATGTCGCGCGGTTCCGTCATGCGGTCGAGAACCATGTCCTTCATGGCGAAGTCCTCACCGTATTCGGTGATGAACGCCTCCGCCATTTCCGTGCGTGTGAAGCCGGGCGATACCACGAACGACTTCACGTTGTCCTTCCCCATGCCGCGCGCGATGGAGCGCGCCAGCGCCACCATGCCGCCCTTGGAGGCGGCATAGGCCAGGTACTCGGGCGTGTCGCCGCGAAACGCCGCGCGCGAGGCGATGAACACGACGCGTCCGCCGCCGGCCTTGCGAAAGTGCGGCATCGCCTGGCGGGTGAGAATGGCGGGCGCGGTGAGATTCACCGACAGGGTGGTGCTCCAGTCCTTCACCCACGCGTCCAGGGGTGCCTCCAGCGAAGAATCCATCGCCACGCCGGCGTTGTTGACCAGCAGATCGATGCCGCCCATGGCCGCGGCCGCGTCGGTCACCAGTTGCGCGCACGCGCGCGCGTCGGCGAGATCCGCCGCCATGGCGCTGCAGCCGGCCGCCCCCTGGATGGCCGCTTCCGCACCCGCACGACGCGAACCATAGTGCGCCACCACACGCGCCCCCGATGCCGCCAGGGCGGCGGCGATGGCGGCGCCGATTCCACGGCTGGCGCCGGTGACGAGCGCGCGCTGTCCGGTGAGGTCGATGTTCATGGCGCAATGGTAACCGATGGCCGCGCGGATAGCGACGGCGCTTTCACGCGTCGCCGTCGGGGTCGGGATCCGGGCCGGGGTCCTCGATGGTGTCGGGGTCGTCGGTCCCCATCACCCGCCGCTGCACGTCGGTGATCTTCTGTCTCCCCCGGAACCCCGCGTCCTGTTCGTGCCAGTAGGCGAGATGGCGTTCGCCCAGCTTCCAGCACAGGCATACCCAGCGCCCCTGGTAGGTGGAGGGAAAGTCGACCAGCCCCTCCTCCAGGCCGCCCTGCGGCAGCCATATCCCGCGGTCCCAGATGCCGCGCGCCACCGCGGTCTCGATGCCGCGCGTGCAGCGGTCGATGTCTTCGCGGTGGGTCGCGAACTCGGCGTGGTCGGGATGGCCGGGGTCGCGCAGTGCGCTGCCCCAGATGAGTTCCAGCACCTCGATCTTGCCGGCGAACTCACGAATGGCGCGGCGGTGAGCGTCGATCTCCCGGAACACTTCGATGAGCGACGGGATCATCGCGTCGGCTTCGTCAACGGTGAAGGCCTTGCGGCTCATGGGTGTGCCGCGAAGCGGTATGGCGCGCGGTGGATTCCCTGCTCGGTGATGATGGCGGTGACGAGTTCCGCCGGGGTAACGTCGAACGCGGGGTTGTACACGGAACCGGCGGCGGAGATTTCGACACCACCCACCCCCAGCACCTCGTGCGCCGCGCGCTGTTCGATGGGAATGGAAGCGCCGGTGGGGAGCGACGAGTCGATGGTGCTCGAGGGCGCCACCACATAGAATGGAACCCCGAAGCGCGCGGCGTGAATGGCCACCCCCAGCGTGCCGATCTTGTTGGCGGTATCCCCGTTGGCGGCGATGCGGTCCGCGCCCACCAGCACCGCGCGCACCCGTTTCGACGCCAGCAGCGACGCCGCCGCACCATCCACCAGCACGGTTACCGGGACACCGCGCCTGGCGCACTCCCACGCGGTGAGCCGCCCTCCCTGCAACAGCGGCCGTGTCTCGTCGGCGAACACGTGCACGCGCTTGCCACCCGCGTGTGCGGCGAACACCACGCCCAGCGCGGTGCCCACGCCGCCGGTGGCGAGCCCCCCGGTGTTGCAGTGGGTCAGCACGGCGTCGCCGTCGTCCAGCAATGCCTCGCCGTGGGCGGTCATGGCGCGCCCCATGGCGAGGTCTTCGGCCAGGATCGCATCCGCCTCCGCCACCAGTGCGGCGAGGAGTGCCGTGGGCGTGTCCGCGTCCGACTCCCAGCGCCCGCGCATGCGTTCGAGCGCCCACGCCAGATTGACGGCGGTGGGTCGCGTGCTGCCGATCTCGTCGCTGGCGCGCGCCAGCACGGCGTGCAGATCCGGCAGCGACGCCGAGGGCGTGCGCGCCACCCGCGAGGGAGCGACGTTGCCGGCGTCGTCGACACCGGATTCGAACACGGGTCCCCCGCCGGCGAACGCCTCCTCCACCGCGACCAGCAACCCGTACGCGGCCGCAACGCCGATGGCGGGCGCACCGCGCACGCGCAGCGCGCGGATGGCCTCGCACACCGGAGCCAGCCGGGAGAGCGCGATCACCTGGTGCCGGCCCGGCAGCAGGGTCTGGTCGATGATGCGCATGGCGCCGGCGGCAAAGCGAACGGTGGGCAGT